>DATHDR010000032.1:0-2957 GCA_035318965.1 Verrucomicrobiia bacterium
CGGATGGCGGGCGATGCCGACCTCAATAGCCTGACGTTGAAGGCGATCCTCCCGGGTCGCCGCTACAACGCGAGGAGGTTTTGGATGGCGAGGTTCATGGTGGAGCGCTCTTTCCCCGACGGGCTCGAGATCCCGTTGACGGAGCAAGGAGCACAGGCCTGTATGTCGGTGGTCGGCACCAACGCCGAGTTAGGCGTCACGTGGGTGCACTCGTACGTGACCGAAGACCACAAGAAGACGTTCTGCATCTACGACGCGCCCAGCCCGGAGGCGATCCGGAAAGCGGCCAAGTTGAATCAGCTGCCGGCCGACGAGATCACGCCTGTGCGCGTTCTCGACCCGTACTTCTACAGGTGAGGTGAGGAGGATGATCAATCGGTTCCAGCTCAACCGCGCATTCTTGGCGTTTGCGCTTGCAGTAGTCGCGAGCGTAGTCCCCGTCGCAGGGTCCGCGGACGCTCTACCGAGCGGCGAGCGTGTGCTCGGCAACGCCTCGATCGAGCCGGCCTACGACGACTTCAACGGAAGCATCGTCTACCTGCTTACGCCCAACCGGCTCGCGCCCCTCGGCGCGAACAATCCCATCAACACTGTCAACTCGCATGCGGTCGCGCCCCTCTACCTCATCGTCTACCCACCAGGTACGCCAGGCGTCTTCAACTGCATGGGCGCACCGGGCAACTGCCCGGACCACGGCGGAGTCATTGCCGGCGTGGCCACCGCGGTCAGGCCCGACGTCTACGGCACCGACCCCTCACTCGTGCCCGGCCATGACCACCTCGTCGGCATGCCGCGTACTGGTGACTTCAACGTGCCGTGGCACGTCTACGTGGAACTCTTCACCGGCGCCACAGTGACCCATATCACGACACTGGCCCAGCTCCAGAGAGCCTGGACGTCAGGCGCGATCCAAGAGCTCGACACGGGCATCACCTTCGCCTGCTCCGTCGTCTCGAGCTCCGCCTACATGGCCGGCCGCCCCGCCTGAAAAACCGGAGCCGGGAGAGTGATTGCTCTCCCGGCTCTTTTTTGCTACCGGTCCGCGACCAGGTAGGCGCGTACCGGAAACGTGGCGCCACCGACCCACGCGATGGGAACCGCATGCAGACGACCGGCGCCCGAGGCGACGGCGGCCAGGTTGGTCATGTGCTCGCAGATGGGGATGCCGGCTCGTAGCAAATGCGTGTGCGCCGGTCGGGACAGGTCGGCGATGTCGTCGATGTTCAGCGAATCGATCCCCACGAAGGCCGGTCCGGCGGCGGCGAGAATCTCGCAAGCCTCTCCGGTCAGAAATGGGTTGCCGCTGAAGTAGCTCTCGGCGCCCCAATGGCGCGAGAAGTCTGTGCGGAAAAGCACCGCCTTGCCCTTGATGTCGCCAGTGGGTAGCGCGTCAGGGCCGATCGCCCGGCCGACACGGGTGACGTCGGCGACGACGACCTGTAAGTCCGCAAGGCGTTCGAGCTGCAGGCCGGCAAGGTCCACGCCGGCTCGAAACCGATGCCGAGGTGAGTCGACATATGTCCCCGTGTTGCCACAAAGGTGTAGCGATGCAATGAGGAACTCCGACTTCCCCTCGTACCGCGACGCGTCATATTCGTTGAGGATCTCCACGCGCGGCGTGGGCAACGGGCGGTAGGTTTCCATGCCCTCGACTATCGGGTGGCTCAGTTCGATGAAACGGCTCACGGCCGCAGTCTAGACGTGGCCCTTAGAACCGGTGGCGTGTGTGGCTGAAATTGCCTTTGCGGAACGCGAGGACCTTCACGGGCCTGACCGAGAACACGAGGTCCGCGCCGCCCTCGTCATTGGTAAATCCGCCTACGCTCGCCTCGTATATCCATCGTCCGTCCCACTTCGTGGCCCAGGCCTTGGCGAGGCTTTCGAGCACCGCATGGTCCGTGACCTGGACAGCATCGCCCTCGACCATGACGTCCAGTCCAGCGTCCCAGGTGTTACAGCCCGTTGTAAGCAGCACGTGCCGGTTGTCACGGAGGTTGATGGCCTTTTGCTCAGTAGCGCCACAACAGAAGTGAATGGCGCCGTCGAGCCACACAGCAACGAGCGGAGTCTGGTGGGGTCGACCGTCGGCCCGAACAGTGGAGATCCAGAACAGCTCGGCGGTCTCGAGCACTCCGCGAGTCTCGTCCCAATCGGTCGCAACCGCGTCCGCGTCGCTGAATCGTGCGTCGAGCTCAGTCACAGGTTTGTCCATCGAATACCTCCGTAAATCACGCTACCCTCTCGACCAAGAGATTGACCGACGTGCTTGACCGTTTCCGCCTCGATGGGCGAGTCGCCATCGTCACCGGCGCGTCGGCAGGCCTGGGCGTGGCGTTCGCGCATGCTCTCGCCGAGGCTGGCGCCACCCTCGTGCTCGGTGCCCGGCGCCTGAGCCGCCTTCAGGAGACGAAGAACGGGGTCGAGGCGAGAGGTCAAAAGTCCTTGATGTTGCACCTCGATGTCGCCGATCCGGCCCAGTGCGCAAACGCCGTCGCTCAAGCAATGGCGGCTTTCGGCCGCGTCGACATATTGATAAACAACGCCGGCATCGGAACAGCCGTGCCTGCGCTCAAGGAAACCCCGGAGGAGTTCCGGAGGGTGATGGAAATCAACCTGAACGGCTCGTACTGGATGGCCCAAGCTTGCGCTCGTGTAATGCTCCCTGGCAGCGCGATCCTCAACATCTCGAGCATTCTTGGCATCACAACCGCCGGCCTACCCCAAGCTGCCTACTCGTCGAGCAAAGCCGCAATCATTGGCCTTACGCGCGATCTTGCACAACAGTGGGCACGGCGGAAGGGAATCAGGGTCAACGCACTGGCGCCAGGTTTCTTTCCGTCGGAAATGACGGCGCAATTCAGCTCGGGGTACCTGGAGTCACAGATGCCGAGGATTCTCATGGGCCGTGAGGGCGATCCTATGGAGCTCGCGGCGGCAGCTCTTTTCTTGGTTAGCGA
>DATHDR010000033.1:0-7452 GCA_035318965.1 Verrucomicrobiia bacterium
ATCTTCAGGCCCTTGAAAACACGAGCCGAGTCGGTTGATCCGATCGCACCCGGTTGGCGCACGTTCATCGAGCCATGCGACTCCGGGCCACGGCTGAACTTGTGTCGTTTGATGAGACCCTGGAATCCCTTGCCCTTGGAATGTGAGGTTACGTCGACGATCTCGCCGGCGGCAAAGATCTCGGCTTTGAGCTCCTGGCCGGCCTCGATTCCGTCGTAGCCGCGAATCTCGACGACGTGACGGTGCGGCTCGAGGTTCACCTTCTTGAAGGTGCCGAGCTCGCCCTTGCTGAGCTTGCGCTCGGGGACGACCTCGAAGGCGATGCGGGCGGCGGAATAGCCGTCCTTCTCGGCGGTGCGGAGTCCGAGTACGCGGCAGGGGCCGGCTTCAAGCACCGTCACAGCCGTGGTTGTGCCGTCCGCGTTGAAGAGCTGCGTCATGCCGAGCTTCTTGGCGAGTAGGCCTTTCAACTCTTGATCTCGATGCTCACGCCGGCCGGGAGGCTTAGGCGCATGAGCGCGTCGACGACGCGCGGGTTGGGGTCGAGGATGTCGACGATTCGCTTATGGGTGCGCATCTCGAACTGCTCGCGTGAGTCCTTGTCGATGAAAGGCGAGCGGATCACGGTTAGCTTGGAGATCTCAGTCGGGAGCGGGATCGGGCCGGCAGTGCGCGCGTTTGTACGGCGGGCGGTGTCGACGATCTTGTCCGCCGCTTGATCCAAGACCCTGTGGTCGTAGGCCTTGAGCCGAATCCGAATTTTTTGCGCCAACTGCTGCCCTTTCCCTCTTCCTTACCTATATGCCTGTTACTTGATGACCTCGGTCGCCACGCCGGCGCCGACGGTCTTGCCGCCTTCGCGGATGGCGAACCGGAGGCCCGGCTCGATGGCGATCGGCTCACCGAGCGTGATGTCCATGACGATGTTGTCGCCCGGCATCACCATCTCGACGCCTTCGGGGAGCTTGACCTCGCCCGTGACGTCGGTGGTGCGCATGTAGAACTGCGGCCGGTACCCGGTGAGGAATGGCGTGTGACGGCCGCCCTCTTCCTTCGTCAGCACGTAGACCTGGGCTTTGAACTGCGTGTGCGGTTTGATCGAGCCGGGCTTGGCCAGCACCTGCCCACGCACGACGTCCTCGCGCTTCACGCCGCGCAGGAGCGCGCCGATGTTGTCGCCCGCCTGGCACTCGTCCATGTCCTTGTGGAACATCTCAATGCCCGTGACGACAGTCTTGGTGCTGTTCGGGTGGATCCCGACAATCTCGATTTCCTCGTTGCGCTTCAGCCGGCCGCGCTCGACCCGGCCGGTGGTCACGGTGCCGCGCCCTTCAATCGTGCAGACGTCTTCGATCGGCATCAGGAACGGCTTGTCGACCGGTCGCTCCGGCTCGGGGATGTAGGTGTCTACGGCGTCCATCAGCTCCATGATCTTGGGCGCCCACTCCGGGTCGCCTTCGAGGGCCTTAAGCGCTGAGATGCGCACGATGGGGATGTCGTCACCCGGGTACTCGTACCGGCTCAGGAGCTCACGAAGGTCGAGCTCGACCAGCTCGATGAATTCCTTGTCGTCGACCATGTCGCACTTGTTCAGCGCGACTACCAGGAAGGGCACGTTGACCTGGCGCGCCAGGATGATGTGCTCCCGGGTCTGCGGCATGGCGCCGTCGTTGGCGGCCACAACCAGGATCGCGCCGTCCATTTGAGCGGCGCCGGTGATCATGTTTTTTATGTAATCCTGATGCCCCGGACAGTCCACGTGCGCGTAGTGACGCTTCTCGGTCTCGTACTCGACGTGGGTGATCGATATCGTGATACCCCGGGCTTTCTCTTCAGGCGCCTTGTCGATCCGGTCGAAGGGCGTGAATTCCGCCAAGCCCTTCTCCGAGAGCACCTTCGTGATGGCAGCCGTCAACGTCGTCTTACCGTGGTCGATGTGACCAATGGTCCCGACGTTGAGGTGCGGCTTGGTCCGCTCGAACTTCTTCTTCGCCACTGTTTCCTCCTAACTAACTTCGCGACGTGGTACGGCGGCCCACAGCTTCCGCCAGGTTCCCAGGCATCTCTGCGTAGTGACTGAACTCCATCGAATAGGTCGCCCGCCCCGAGGTCATCGACCGAAGTTCGGTAGCGTAACCGAACATCTCAGACAGGGGCACGTTGGCCTTGACGTTCTGCGAGGTGCCGCGGCCCTCCATGCCGAGGATGTGCCCACGGCGCGAGGATAGATCGCCCATCACGTCGCCGAGATATTCCTCGGGCATGACGACGTCGACCTTCATGATCGGCTCGAGCAGGTACGGCTGAGCCTTGTGCATGGCGTCTTTGACGGCCATCGAACCCGCGACCTGGAACGCCATTTCGCTCGAGTCCACGGCATGGTACGAGCCGTCGACCAGCGTGACGATGATGTCGACCACCGGGTAGCCCGCGACCACTCCGGTCTGCAGCGCCTCCCGGACGCCCTTCTCGACCGCTGGGATGAACTCGCGAGGGATACGTCCCTGCGTGATCTTGTCCTCGAACACAAAGCCGGTGCCAGTCTCGCCAGGGCGAACGTCGACCTCGGCGTGGCCGAACTGTCCCTTGCCGCCTGACTGCCGCACAAACCGTCCGACACCATGCGCGGGCCTCTTGATCGCCTCCTTGTAAGCGACCTGCGGCTTGCCCTGGTTGGCGTCCACTTTGAACTCGCGCATGAGGCGGTCGATGATGATCTCCAGGTGCAGTTCGCCCATGCCCGCGATGATCGTCTGGCCCGTTTCCTGGTCCGTGTGAACCTTGAACGTCGGATCTTCCTCGGTGAGGCGCTGCAGGCCGATGCCGAGCTTGTCCTGGTCGGCCTTGGTCTTCGGCTCGATGGCCACTGAGATCACGGGCTCGGGGAACGTGATGGACTCGAGCAGGATCGGGTGAGACTCGTCCGCCAGCGTGTCGCCGGTGGTCGTGTACTTGAGACCGACCGCAGCCGCGATGTCCCCCGTGAAAACCTCGTCCACATCCTCGCGCCGGATCGCGTGCATGCGAAGGATGCGCCCGATGCGTTCCTTGCGCCCATTGGTTGCGTTGAGCACGCCAGAGCCGGCCCTCAGCCGACCTGAGTAGACCCTGAAGAACGTCAGCTTGCCGACCCCCTGCGGGTCCATCTGGATCTTGAAGGCAAGCGCCGAAAACGGCTCGTTGTCCTCGTGCTCGCGGACGAGTAGCGCCCCGGACTTGGGGTCGACGCCTTCCACGGCCGGCACGTCGGCCGGCGATGGCAGGTAGTCCACCACCGCATCGAGGATCGGCTGCACGCCGCGGTTCCGCAGGGCGGCGCCGCAGAGTACAGGCACGAGGACGCCGGCCACGGTCCCCTTGCGTAGAGCGGCATTGAGCTGCGCCTCGCTCGGCTCCTTCTCGTCGAGGTACAGGTGCATGATCGCGTCATCGAAGTCGGCCACCGCTTCGATCAGGTCGTGGCGGTGCTGCTTGATCAGGTCGGCCATGCCCGCCGGGATGTCCAAAGATTCGGTGTTGGTCGTCCCGAGGTCGTCGGTGTACTCGATGGCCTGCTTCGTGACCAGGTCCACGTAGCCGGTGAACGAGTCCTCCGAGCCGATGGGCAGCTGGATCGGCACCGCGCGGGCGCCAAGGCGCGTGCGAATCGAGTTGAGCGAACCGTAGAAATCCGCGCCTATGCGGTCCATCTTGTTGATGAAGGCGATCCGAGGCACCCCGTAGCGGTCGGCCTGGCGCCAGACAGTCTCGGACTGCGGCTCCACGCCGGCGACGGCGTCGAAAACGGCGACCGCGCCGTCCAGAACCCGAAGGCTCCGCTCGACCTCGACCGTGAAGTCCACGTGCCCGGGTGTGTCTATGATGTTGATCGCGTGGTCGCGCCACATGGCGGTGGTGGCGGCCGACGTGATCGTGATCCCGCGCTCCTTCTCCTGGACCATCCAGTCCATGGTGGAAGCGCCTTCGTGAACCTCACCCATCTTGTGGATGCGGCCCGCGTAGAAAAGGATCCGCTCCGTCGTCGTCGTCTTGCCCGCGTCGATATGCGCCATGATCCCGATGTTTCGGACCTTGTCGATCGCGACCGGACGCTCCTGCATCTTCAGTGCCACGCTCATCTCTCTTCTAGTACCGGAAGTGGGAGAAAGCCTTGTTGCTTTCCGCCATCCGGTGGGTTTCCTCTTTGCGCTTGACAGCTCCACCCGTGTTCTGGGAAGCGTCAAGCAGCTCGAATGCGAGCTTCTCAGACATGCTCTTCCCGCCACGCTGGCGAGCGAAACGGACAATCCAGCGGCGCGCCAGGGCGAGCCGGCGCTCCGGGCGGATCTCGACCGGCACCTGGTAGGTGGCGCCACCGACCCGCCGAGGCTTGACCTCCAGAAGCGGGGTGGCGTTGCGAAGCGCCAGGTCAAAGACCTCGAGAGGCTCCTTCTTGGCCTGCTTGCTGGCCCGGCTGAGCGCGTCATAGACGACCTTCTCAGCGGTCGAACGCTTGCCCTTGCTCATGACTACGTTCACGAACTTGGCGATCGCTTCCGACTGGTAGACGGGGTCGGGCGCGATGACACGCTTGACTGGACGGCTGCGACGAGGCATCAGGCCGCCGCCTTGCTCTTTTCGCGCTTCGCCCCGTACTTGGAGCGGGCCTTCTTCCGGTTCTTGGTCCCCGCTGTGTCCAGGGTGCCGCGGATGATGTGATAGCGGACGCCCGGGAGGTCCTTGACGCGACCGCCGCGGATGAGGACCACCGAGTGCTCCTGGAGGTTGTGTCCGATGCCGGGGATGTAGGCCGTCACCTCGATGCCCGTAGTCAGCCGGACGCGCGCGACCTTCCGCAGGGCCGAGTTCGGCTTCTTTGGCGTCTGGGTGTAGACGCGCACGCAGACTCCCCGCCGCTGCGGTGAGCCCTTGAGGGCCGGCGCCTTAGACTTCGCTCTGGCCGCCCTGCGCCTAGTGCGGACCAGCTGCTGGATTGTGGGCAAACGCTTCTCCGAATGACGGCTGAAATCCCACGCGGCATTAGCCGATTGGGCGACAAACGATGAGTATACCCAAAAAGCGGCGGCCTCTATCGAGCTCCAGGGGGGCCCATTACTTCGATCCGGCGCCTGCCGTCGAGTCCAAACCCCGCAAGGTTCACCTGCATGTGGGTGAACTCGCGGTTGAACTCCAGGCGGACCGTGGCGTGTTCGGGTCGAGGGGCGTCGACCTTGGCACCCTCGTCCTTCTAAAGGAGGCTCCCCCACCCCCTTCCCGGGGGGACATCCTGGACCTCGGCAGCGGCTACGGTCCGATCGCGGTGGCCCTTGCCCGGCAGGCGCCGGAGGCACGGATCTGGGCGGTCGACATCAACGAGCGGGCCCTGGAGCTGACGCGTGCGAACGCCGTGACCGCCGCCGTTCCCAACGTCACCGCCCACTCACCCGCCCAAATCCCTGAGGAGCTCCGGTTCGAGGCGATCTACTCGAACCCACCCGTACGGATCGGCAAAGCCGCGCTGCACGAGTTGCTGCTGTCCTGGCTGCGCCGCCTGCGGCCGGACGGGCGAGCGTACCTGGTCGTTCAGCGCAATCTGGGAGCTGACTCCCTGGCGGCGTGGCTCGCGACCGAAGGCTACGAGGTCCGGCGGCTCAAGGCAAAGAAGGGATACCGGGTCCTAGAGGTCAAGCCCCCAGGCTCTTAACAGGCTGGGTTGACACCGACTCTTTCGCGCCCTAGCTTGACGCGAGGCGTGCCGGCGGGGGAGGGCCGGCCAGGAGGAAGGGAGGGCCCTCCCCGACGTCCGCCCCTAAACCTCGCCGGCGAAATGGCACGCCGCCAGCTGGTCCGGCTGCCCGTGCGGCTCGAGCGGCGGCTCCTGCTCGGAGCAGATCCCCGGCGCCCGCGCGATCGGGCACCTCGTGTGGAACCGGCACCCAGACGGCGGGTTCACCGGCGACGGAATCTCACCCTTCAGGTTGATCGGCGCCCGCCCGCGCTCCACCACCGGATCCGGCACCGGGATCGAGCTGAGCAACGCCTTGGTGTACGGATGCTGGCCGTGGTCGTAGATATCGTTCCGGTCGGCCGTCTCGACCACCTTGCCCAGATACATCACGGCGATGCGGTCGGACAGGTGCCGCACGACGGCCAGGTCGTGCGCGATGAACAGGTAGGTGAGGTTGAACTCTTTCTGGAGGTCCTGCAGCAGGTTGATGATCTGAGCCTGGATCGAGACGTCGAGCGCAGACACCGCCTCGTCACACACGATGAACGACGGGTTGACCGCCAGCGCCCGCGCGATGCCGATGCGCTGCCGCTGACCGCCCGAGAACTCGTGCGGATACCGGTTGGTGAAGTTCGGGTTGAGCCCCACCAAGCGAAGCAGCTCCTGGACCCGCTTCTGCCGCTGTTTGCCGGACCCGATGTTGAAGTTGTCCAGCGGCTCCTGGATGATGTCGCCCACCGTCATCCGGGGGTCGAGCGACGCGAACGGGTCCTGGAAGATCATCTGCATCTTCCGCCGCATTCGCCTCAGGCGCGCGCCCCGCATGGAGGTGAGCTCCTGGCCTTCGAAGAAGATCTTGCCCCGGGTCACCGGCAGCAACGCGGTGATCAGCCGCGCGAGGGTGGACTTCCCGCAGCCTGATTCGCCGACCAGCCCGAGGGCCTCGCCGCGGCGGATCTCAATGCTGACGCCGTCCACCGCCCGGACGGCGAGGCCTCCGAACCCCGCGATCGGGAAGTGCTTGTAGACATCCTGCACGCGCAGGATCACGGGGTCGACCTTGACCGCCGTCTGCGGAGCCCTCTCGGCGGCCTGCATCAGGTCGAAGCGCTGCCGGGGCTGCCGGCGCCGCCGGCTTCGGCGACCGGCGCCTTCAGCTTCCGCGCCGCGTCGATCGACAGCGCGCTTGTCTTGGCGGCGGCGATGTCCTTCTCGCTGACGTTTCGCATCAGGACCCAGCAGCGCGCGACCTGTTCGACGTCCACCTCATCCAGCGGCGGCTCCTCGATCTTGCAGCGATCCACGACGAACGGGCAGCGCGGGTGGAACTTGCAGCCGGGCGGTGGGTTCGACAGGTCTGGCGGAAGGCCCTTGATGCTGACCAGCCTGTCCTTGCGCGCCTCGTCGACGCGAGGCACCGAGCGCAGCAGCGACCACGTGTATGGGTGCTGCGGGCTCCTGAAGATCTGCTCGACCGGCCCCTCTTCAACCACCCTGCCGGCGTACATGACGACGACCCGCTGGCACAGGCTCGCGACCAGGGCCATGTTGTGGGTGATCAGCATCATGGCCGTGCCCAGCTCGCGATTCAGCTGCTTCATAAGCTGGATGATCTGAGCCTGTACGGTCACGTCGAGCGCGGTGGTCGGCTCGTCTGCGATCAGCAGCTCCGGCTCGTTGGACAGGCCCATCGCGATCATGGCCCGCTGGCGCATTCCACCCGAGAACTGGTGCGGGTAGTCCCT
>DATHDR010000034.1:0-6301 GCA_035318965.1 Verrucomicrobiia bacterium
CACCACCAAGATGTCGCTGCTGGGACGCATGCTGGGCTACGGCCGGGTCGAGGTCGACGCGGCGGGCGCGCAGGGCGCCGAGGTGCTCGACCACCTGCCGAACCCGGGCTCATTCCGCGACCAGGTCTTCATGCAGTCGGAGAAGCGGCGAGGTGTGGCGCCGGCGGGAGCACCATCGGTGCCGGCCAACCCCAGCGGCGTCTGAAGACCCCGCTCGCTCTGGTCGGCTTCATGGGTTCGGGCAAGAGCGTCGTCGGCGCACTGGTGGCCGAGCGCACAAAAGCGAAGCTGCATGACCTCGACCGGATGATCGAGGACGAGGCCGGCATGCCAATCGCGGAGATATTCGCAACCGGAGGCGAGCCTGCCTTTCGTGAGCTCGAGACGCGGCTTCTGCCCAGCGCTTTGCGGCCGGGTGCGGTGGCTGCGCTTGGTGGTGGGTCGCTGATCAACGACGCGAACTGGGCGCTCGTGGCAGGCAATGCAACGACGGTTTACCTCGAGGTGCCTTTCGAAACGATCTGGACGCGGATCAGAAAGCTGAGTGGAAGGCCGCTGGCTTCGGGACGGTCACGCGACGACGTCGAGTCGCTGTTCGAGCGTCGCCGGCCGCGCTACGAGCAGGCGCAGCATCGCGTTGACGGTGACCGGCCGCCGGCCGAGGTCGCGGAGGAGGTGATCAAGCTTTGGTCCGGCTGATCCTCGACTCGCCGTCCGGAAGCTACCCGGTCATCATCGGCAGCAACATCCACCGCGAGCTGAGGGGGGCCGTCGCGCGGCTGGACCCGACCGGCGTCGCGATCGTCACGGACTCCAACGTCAGGCCCTGGGCGGCCAAGGTGGCCAGGTCGATCAAGCGCGCCGGGCTGAAGACAGCGATCCATGTCATCCCGGCCGGGGAGCGGTCGAAGTCGATCAACCAGCTCCACGAGGTGCTGGCGTTCCTCGAGCGACAGCGCATAGATCGCGGTGGATGTGTCATCGCCGTGGGGGGCGGCACGGTGGGGGACCTGGCCGGGTTCGCCGCTGCCGTGTGGCAGAGGGGCATTCGGCTGGTCGGCGTGCCGACGACGCTGCTGGCGATGGTCGACTCGAGCATCGGTGGTAAGACCGGCATCAACGGGACCCGCACCAAGAACGCGATCGGCGCTTTCTGGCAGCCGTCGGCGGTCATCACCGACCTTGCCTGCCTCCAAACGCTGCCGGCGACCAGCTACCGGGACGCGTTCGCCGAGGTTGTAAAGTACGCCGTTGCGATGGACCGGGGCCTGGCCGACCTCCTGCAAAAGGAACGCTCACGCCTGCTCGACGCCGACAGGGCGATGCTCGAGCGGGTCGTGTTCCGCTGCGTCGCGGCCAAGGCGTTGATCGTCGCCAAGGACGAGCGCGAAAAGGGGCCGCGCGCGATCCTCAACTACGGTCACACGGCGGGTCACGCGCTTGAAGCGGCTACCGGCTTTCGCATCTCACACGGCCGCGCGGTCGCCTTCGGCATGCGAGTCGCCGCGCGCGTTGCGCTGTCGATGGACCTGTGCAGCAAGCGCCTGGTCGAAACGCAGGACGAGCTTCTCACCGCGTACGGGTTGCCGGACAGGGTTCCTCATGTCGACCCGGCGCGCGTGCTGGCCGCGATCCCGCGCGACAAGAAGGCGCGTCGCGGCAAGGTCGCATGGGTCATGCCCCGACGCATGGGTCACGCCGAGCCTGGACACACTGTTCCATCACCGCTGGTGCGGCGGGTCGTGACGCGAGCGCTGGCATGAAACGGATCGTCATCGTCAACGGTCCCAACCTGAACCTGCTTGGAAAGCGCGAACCGAAGGTCTACGGCACGCGCTCGCTTGCCGACCTGGTCAAGACCGTGCGCGCAAAGGCGCGCGAGCTGGGCGTGGCCGTCAGCGTTTTTCAGAGCAACCACGAGGGCGAAATCATCGACTTCCTACACAAAGAGGCGCCGGGGTCGCTCGGGATCGTGATCAACCCGGGCGCGCTGTCTCACTACTCGCTCGCGCTCTACGATTGCCTGCAGGCGCTGGATGTACCGACCGTCGAGGTTCACATCTCAAACATCCACGCGCGCGAAGAGTTCCGCTCCAAAAGCGTGACGGCCCGCGCCGCCAGGGGCGTGATCACGGGGCTGGGGTTCGAAGGCTACGGATTGGCGATGGAGTATCTGGCAGAGCTGTGACAGACGGATCACCGGATCTTTGGAGCCCAGGCGGCCCGATCCGTGCGTTAGGGGGCCCGTCCCTCCGTCGTCACGCATCTAGCGATGCGCTCCTAGGAGGGCCACCCCTGCCTTCGGCTCGGACCACCTGGATCTCCAAATCTCTCGGTGACCGCTGTCACCGCTCTGCCACGACGCTTTGATTTCGACGAGCGACTTTCGCAACGGGACTATGTTCGAGATGGACGGCCAGCTGCTGCAGGTCATAAGCGTCGAGCACATCAAGCTGGCCCGCGCCGGCGCGGTCATCAAGGCCAGGCTGCGCAACGTCTTGACCGGATCGATCTTCGATCACAGCTTCCGCAGCGCCGACAAGTACAAGACGGTCCGCATCGACAAGAACGAGGCCACCTACCTCTACTCCGATGGAACACACCACTACTTCATGGACACGCAGACCTACGACCAGGTAGCGGTCGACGAGGAGCTGCTGGAGTCGGTCCTGCCGCTGTTGAAGGAAGGCAGCGTCGTTTACCTGCTTCGGTACCAGGACCGCCTGATCGGAGTCGAGCTGCCGATCAACGTGGAGCTGAAAGTCGTCTCGACCGATCCTGGATTCAAGGGAGACACGGTCTCGGGGTCCACCAAGCCGGCGAAGCTGGAGACCGGGGCCACGATTCAGGTGCCGCTCTTCATTCAGCCCGGCGACGTGATCAGGGTCGACACACGAACGCAGACTTATATGGAGCGAGCCTGAGGGCCCAGGGCGTAGCATCAAGCGGCTATGGGTGAGAACGGATCGCTGGGGGCGGTACGCGTGGCCAACGAGGTGATTGCCAGCATCGCGGCGCTCGCCGCGTGCGAGATCGAAGGCGTCAAGGCCATGGATGAGGCCGCGGCGCGCCATTTTGGGGATTGGGTGCGGCGGCAGTCGGCCCACCGCGGAGTGCGGGTGCATATCGAGTCCGATCGTTCGATCCACCTCGAGGTGTTCATCACGGTGGACTCGGACGCAAAGCTGGCTGACGTGGCGGCTTCTGCCCAGGCCAACGTCGTCGAGGCGACGGAGCGGATGCTCGGCCTGGAGGTCGGGGAGGTCAACGTCTTCGTCTCCAGCGTCGCCTTCGCCAACTAGCGAGTCTCGTTGGGGAAACGACACCAGGCCAGGGAGCTGGCGCTCAAGACGCTGTTTCAGCTCGAGGCCGCGGATGACGACCCGGAAGAGGTCTTGCGCTACCACGCCGCCGAGGGGGCGGCGACTCCTGACGTCGCGACCTTCGCGCTGCAGCTCGTCCGCGGCGTGATCGCCAACCGAGAGAAGCTCGATGCGATCCTGAGCGAGGCGTCGGAGCACTGGAAGCTAGGGCAGATGGCGAAGGTCGACCGCATCATCCTGCGGATCGCCGTTTACGAGATCGCGATCGACCGCCACGTGCCGACCAAGGCTGCGATCAACGAGTCGATCGAGTTGGCAAAGACGTTCTCGGGTGAGGAGGCGGGCCGCTTCGTCAACGGGATCCTTGGTCGGGTCGCAGCCACCGCGACTTGAGCCAGGACCGGCCGGTCGCGACGCCGCGGCTCGAGGAGCTGCTGACCACTCTCGAGAAGACGATCGCCGAGCTGGCTGGAGGCACCGCCCCTCTCGAGGAGCTGGTCGCCGCGCACCAGAGGGCGCTGCGTCTTCTCGGTGAGGCGCAGGCGAACCTCGACGAGCTCAAGGGACGGGCCGACGACATCGCCCGAAAGCTAGGGTAGGCGGGTGAAATTTCTGCTCGCGCCGCTGGTGGCCTGGGCGATCGCTCAGGCGGCCAAGGTGATCATGACGTCGATGCGCCAGCGCAGGCTGAACCTGCGCGTGCTGGCCGAGACCGGCGGGATGCCCAGCAGCCACGCCGCGATCGTGATGGGGATGACCACCGCGGTCGGTAAATATGCCGGCGTCTCTTCCGCCGCCTTCGCGATCGCCCTTATCTTCTCGTTCGTGGTCATGTATGACGCCGCAGGGCTTCGCCGCGCCGCAGGCCGGCAGGCCGCCATCCTGAACCGCCTGGTCGAGGACCTCGTGCACATGCGCGGCATGCAGGAGCAGAGGCTCCGCGAGCTTCTGGGCCACACACCGGTCGAGGTGCTCGTCGGCGCACTGCTCGGCATCGTCGTCGGGCTGATCCTCTGAACGCGGTGCCTCGTCTTGACGTTGCCCTCACCAAGAGCGGTCTCATCGAGTCGCGTCAGCGCGCCCAAGCCTTGATCCTCGCGGGCAAGGTGCAGGTTTCCGGAGAGACGGTGCGGCGCCCGGACCGTGCAGTCCGCGACGACGACGTCATCACGGTTGATGAAAGCCCCGGCTATGCAAGCCGCGGTGCTCTGAAGCTCGGCCCGGCGCTCGAACGATTCGCAGTCGATCCGAAGGGTCGCGTCTGCGCAGACATCGGCGCCTCCACAGGTGGGTTCACGGACGTGCTGCTCCGCCGCGGCGCTTCCAGGGTCTACGCGATCGACGTCGGCCGCGGCCTGATCCACTGGCGCCTGCGACAGGACCCGCGGGTGATGGTCATCGAGCGTGTCAACGCGCGAGAGCTGGACGCTTTTCCGGAGCCCGTCAGCCTCATCGTGATCGATGTGTCGTTCATAAGCCTTGAGAAGGTCCTGCCGGCAATGCGCCAGGCGGGCCCCGAGGCGGAGGTCGTCGCGCTTTTCAAGCCGCAGTTCGAGGTGGGCCGAGCCGAGGTGGGGAAGGGTGGCATCGTCCGGGATGCGGGCGCAATCGAAGCCGCTGCCCTGAGGTTCCGGACCTGGTGTGACGCCAACGGGTATACGGTCCCCGGCGAAGCGGCGTCTGAGGTTGCGGGGGCTGAAGGCAACCGCGAGATCTTCTTCCACCTCCTGCCGAAATGAACGTCTGCATCCTTCGTGGACCACGGGCGGAGCAGTCCGTGATCGACAACGCGATCGCGGCCTTGAAAGCCCACGGAGTCGATGGATGGGAGGCGCAGCGCGATGGACCGATGTCCGCAATCACCGCCCGTCTCAAGGACACCGCACTGGTCGTCACGCTCGGCGGCGACGGCACGTTTCTCGCCGGCGGAAGGCTGGCGGCGCCCAAGGGCATTCCCGTGCTGGGAGTGAACCTTGGCCGGCTCGGCTTCCTCACCGAAGTGGAGGCGGAGGAGCTCGAGGACGGTCTCGCGCGGTTTCTCGACGGCAAGTACCGGATCGAGGAGCGGACCATCCTGCAGGTGTCGGTGAGCCGCGGGTCACGCACCGTGGCCAAAGCGATCGGACTCAACGAGGTCGTGCTCGACCACTCGGGTGAGGCTCGAATGCTGAGGGTGGAGATCGACGTCGGCGGGCAGGCCGTCGGCGTCATCGATGCGGACGGAGTGATGGTCTCGACAGCGACCGGTTCTACCGCCTACGCCCTGGCGAGCGGTGGACCGATCCTCGAGCCGACGCTGCGCGACCTCGTCCTCGTGCCGATGAACCCTTTTGCGCTCACCGTTCGTCCGATCGTTTTTCCGCCGGGCCAAAACATCAGCCTATCGGTCGTGCGCGGACCCGGCGAGATGCGAATCGACGGCGGGAGCGGGCTGGCCGTGGAGACCGGTGACACCGTTCGCTGTGGCTCTCATCCACGCCGCCTGAAGGTCGTTCGGTTCAGCCCTCCGGAGGCGTTCTACCGGCGGCTCGGAGACAAGCTTGGCTGGGGCCGGCCCCTGGTCCCCAACAAATAGTGCTCAAAGAACTCCGCGTCCGCGACCTGGCCCTGGTCGCGGAGTCCAAAGTGCGTTTCGGACCCGGCCTCAACCTCCTGACCGGCGAGACAGGCAGCGGTAAGTCGCTCATCGTCGACGCTCTGAGCCTGACCCTCGGCGCGAGAGGCGGCGCCGACCAGGTTCGCCACGGCGCCGAACGGGCGACTGTGGAAGGCGTTTTCGAATCGGGTGGGGCGGCCCTGGTCCTGCAGCGCGAGCTGGGCAAGCGCAGCGCGGCCCGAATCGACGGCCGGCAGGCCAATCCGGGACAGCTCCGCGAGCTTGGTCGCAACCTCGTGGCCCTCCACGGGCAGCACGAGCACCACGCGCTGCTGGACAGCGACACGCAGACCGAGCTCCTGGACGGATACGCCGGGGCGAT
>DATHDR010000035.1:0-6334 GCA_035318965.1 Verrucomicrobiia bacterium
TGCCGGCGTGCTGGAAGCGAAGGCGGCCCTCGCCCACGCGAAGGCTCGTGTCGACTTTGGCCTGTGGGGCCTCATTCGGTGGAGCTCAACCCCCGACCAGCTCGAGGCGCTCGCCGCCGCGGGCGTGATCGGATTCAAGGCCTATCTCGGTTACGCCTTCAGCCTGAGCCGGAAGCAGGTCCTCTATTCGCCGGACTTGAGCGATCCAGACCTGGAGCCGCCCCCCGATTACGGTACCCTCGCCAGGGTTGCGCCGCTGGTCGCGGAGCTCGGCCTTCCGCTGGCCATCCACGCCGAAGACCCGACTGTGCTCCTGGCTTTCAGACGTCCGCTGGAAACATACACAGACCTGTTGGACTCACGACCTGCCGAGGCGGAGGCTGTCGCTATATCGGCCGCAGCCGCCATCGCAAAGGAGTCGGGGCTGCACCTGCACATCGCGCATCTCTCGAGCGCACTCGGCTTGCGCGCGGCAGAAGATGCGATACGAAGCGGCGCGTCGTTGACCCTCGAAACGTGTCCCCAGTACCTGTGGCTCACGGAGAAGGATTTCGAGCTGGTCGGCACGTCGATGAAGATGTTTCCTCCAGTCCGCACCGGGGCCGATCGCGATGCTCTGGTCGATGCCGCCGCGAACGGCGTGATCAGGATCGTGGCCACAGACCACGCGCCGCACACAGATGAGGAGAAATCGCTTTCCCTCGATGAGGCGCCTTCTGGCAGCCCCGGTGTGCAGACGCTCTATGTGAGCTGCCTCGAGCTCGCCCACCGCCTCGGCGACGAGTCGCTTGCCGCCCGATGGGTGAGCGAGGGCCCCGCGGCCCTTGCCGGCTTGCACGAGACGAAGGGCGCGATCGCGCCTGGATTCGACGCCGACCTGGTGGTCGTCGACCCGAAGGGCACAACGCGCGTCACTCCCACGCTGATGAAATCAAGGCAGCGACATGGAGCCCTGGAGGGCAAAGAGTTCGGCTATGCCGTGAGGGACGTGTTCCTGCGGGGGCAGGCGGTGGTGCGTGAGGGGAACCGCGTCGGCCGGCCTGGCGGCCGCATGGTGCGCCCCGCTCGCTTCCGCCCAAGCCGAGGCTTCACACTCGGCGGACCATGACGACCCCTGTTCGCCTTTCCATCGCTTTTTTCGTCACGGTCATGTTGGCGTCGGCGTCCGCTTGCGGTGGTTCGCCGGGCACGGCAAGCAGCTCCCCGAAGGCTTCCTCCAGCGCGAAGACCTCACCCTCTCCGACGGGCTCTTCAAAGCTCAACCCCGAGGTCCCGATGCCGAAAGGCTTCCCTGCGGACGTTCCGATCTACACCGGGGCGCGTTTGACCGCGGCGGCAACATTCAGCGCAAACGGACAAACAACGTGGGGCATGGAGTGGGAGACGCTGGATGGGGTCGACAAGGTGAAGGCCTTCTACTCGAGCAAGCTGGCCCAGGGCGACTGGAACATCCAGTTCAGCGGCTCGGCCAACAATTCGTTCTCGGCCGTCTTCAATCGCAAGAGCAGCTCGAGCTTCGCGGGCATCCTAGGCGCTGACGCAAGCTCCGGCGTGACCAAGATTTCGCTCAGTCTGGCCAGCCCCTCGAGCTAGCGCGGCGCGCCGACACCCCTGAAGACCGGGTTCTGCGTGAGCTCGCGCTCGAGGCTGCTCGCCGGTCCGTGCCCCGGGTAGAGCGCGGTGGAGAGCGGCAGCCGGAGCAGCTTGGTCCCGATGCTCATCATCTGGCGGCGAAGGTCGGTCTCAGGCGTCTGCTTGCCGATGCCCCCGGCCAGCAGCGTGTCGCCGACGAACGCGTGGTTGGCGGTCACGAAGCAGACGCTGCCGGGCGTGTGGCCCGGTGTGTGCAGCACGGTGAGCTTGAACTCGCCGAACTCGAGCTCGTCTCCGTCCACCAGGTAGCGATCTGCCGAGCGTAGGAACTGCTTCGCGTCGGCTGAGTGAAGCGCGGTCTCGCCGCCGACCAGCTCCTTCAGGTCGTCCTTGCCGGCGACGTGCCCTGGGTGGCAGTGCGTGGCCACGATGTAGCGGACCTTCAAACCCTTCACCTGCTCGGCGATCTTCTCGACCGGCAGGCCGGGGTCGATGACGACCGCCTCCTTGGTGCTCGAGCAGGACACGACGTAGCCGTTGACCTCGCGATCCAGCCTGACCTTGACGATGGCGAGCTTCGGCATGAGTACAGTCTAGGTACGCAATGGAGCGCTACGCCGCAGTCGGGTTCGCCGTACTCCTCTCGCTCGTGTGCCTTTTCTGGGTGTACGGCTACGTCAGGAGGCGTTACAAAAAGCGCTGAGTGCTAGTCGTTCGCGACGCCCTGGATCTTGATGCGCAGCGCGTCCAGGTAATCGAACTTGTCGAGCGCAGGCTTCGCGCGCGGCCTGTCCGGGTACTTGGCAGTCTGGATCGCCTCGAGCAGCAGCTCGATCTCTTCCGGCGTGAAGTTGAGCGTCCGGTAGACGACCTCCTTCACCTCGACGTGGCGGTCGACTGCGCCTTTGATCACGTCATCCGTATCGCTGACGACCTGCGGCCGGGTCGGCCGGAAGAGCTCTTCGGATCCGGCGAGTGAAACGCGCTTGAATGTCGTCATTAGCTGTGATTCTCCATGAGTTTGGCTCCTAGCGCACGGTAGGATTTCGCTCCGTCCGATTCTTTCGCGTACTGAAGGATCGACTGACCTGCTAGCGGTGTCTCGGCAAAACGGATGGAATCGGTAATGCCGAACTCGTAGACCTTGTCCCCGTACTTCTCCCTGACCGCGGCCAGCACCTCCTGCGAATGGAGCGCGCGTTGTTTGTAGAGAGTGGGAAGGATTCCCAGCAGCTCCAGGCGCGGGTTCAGCCGGCGCTTGACGCGCTCCATCGTGACCAGCAACTCCTGCATTCCCCGGAGAGCGAGGAACTCGGCCTGTAGGGGGACTAAGACCTCGTCGGCTGCGACAAGGGCGTTGATGACGATCAAGTCGAGCGACGGCGGGCAGTCGATGATGATGAAGTCGTAGCGCTTCTGCGCCGGCTCGAGCTTGTCGCGCAGGATGCTTTCTCGGCCGATCTCGTTGATCAGCTGGTTCTCCGCGCCCGCCAGCTCAACGTCGGCGGGAATGTAGTGGACGCCCATCTGCGGCGCCTCCTGTACGACGTCGGTCACGGTCGTGTCCGGATCTACCAGCAGGTGGTAGATGGTCTTTTCGATCTCGGCCGAAGGCTTCATGTAGAGAGTGAGGTGGCCCTGGGCGTCGAGGTCGATCAAAAGCACTCGTTGGCCAAGCTCCGCCAGAGCGGCTCCGAGATTGACTGCGGTGGTGGTCTTGCCGACACCCCCCTTCTGCATGGCGACGGCTATCGTTCGGGCCAAGATTGGCCCGAGTCTAACGGAAGCTGGGAAATCTAGCCGGTCTACTAGAATGGCCCCGCCCTGTGATCATCGATGTAATCGTCGTTCTCCTCCTGATCGTCGCCCTGATCCTCGGTTATCAGCGTGGCGTGATCCAGCCGTTGATGGCCGAGATCTTCTTTTTCGGCACCCTGCTGGTGGTATTTCGATTCCACGACCAGTACGCGGCGCTGATGCTGAAGTATCTGCACCTCAACACGGTGCTCAGCGTTTTTGTCGCCCTCATCATCGCCGTGCTCCTGGGCGCAGTCGGTGGCGCGATCGGCGGGGCATTTCACCGCCTCGAGGCGATCCGCGGAATCGACGGCTTGTTGGGTATCGTCGTCCACGCAGCCGTAACCCTGGTGGTGATCTATCTCGCCGTCTCGGCGCTGGTGACCCTCGACAACGCCTTCGAGCCCGCCCTGAGAACCGCGAGTCTCACGCTCACGCAGGTCAACCAGCTCGAAACACAGATCCTCTCGAATCCGATCACCGCGGCCATGGTTTCCAAATCCGACCTTCAGACGCTGAAGGCGCAGGCCGCGAAGTCCTCCGGAGCTCACCTGGATTCGGTCGCCGGGATCCACCAGCTGCAGCAGATCTACACCGACTTCCTGCAGCCTCAGCTGCACAGCTCCAGGAGCGTGCCGGTCATCCTGAGCATCGGCCAGCACCTGCCGGTCATCGGCCACGTCAAGCCCAGCGACCTGCACACATTCGCCTCACCGGCCCGTACTGCGACCCCGTCCCCCAGCCCTAAGAAGTAATAAAGGATGAGAGGGAACCCGGGATGGTTCCCTCTCGCCCGGCCGCTGCGCGACGTTGGGGACGGCCGGAGTAAATCCGGCCTAAAGGCCACGCGGGCTGCGCTGGCTGAATTACTGCGCATGGTGTAATACCGATCTAAATGCCATTGGATTTGGCGCTCACACCTGACCAGGAGCAGCTGGTCGCCACCGTTCGCGACTTCTGTGCGCGGGAGTTCGGCACTACGATCCAGGCGAACGACCGCGCCGGCCATCACGACCCGGAGATCTTCGCGAAGCTGGCTTCGATCGGCCTGCCCGGCGTCTGCTTTCCACAGCGTTACGGAGGCCACGGGCTCGACTACCTCTCGCTGGGGCTCGTGTGCGAAGAGCTCGAGTACGTCGACACCGTCTACCGAACCGTGCTCTCGGTGCACGTCGGGCTGGTCGGGATGGGCCTCTACACCTGGGCCACGGAGGAGCAGAACAAGCAGTGGCTCGTGCCCATGGCCTCGGGCCAGAAGCTCGCCTGCTTCGGGCTGACCGAGCCGAACGCCGGCTCCGACGTGGCGTCGATGCTGTCGACGGCCCGCCGTTCGGGCAACGGCTATGTCTTGAACGGCCAGAAGGTCTGGGTGTCAGACGCGGATACGGCCGACTTCCTGTTCGTGTTCGCCAAGACCGACCCGAAGGCAGGCTCGGACGGGGTCTCCGCTTTCATGCTCGACCGATCCGCTTGCGGCAAAGCGCTGCGCACCGAGCCGATCGAAGATCGCCTTGGCATCCGGGCGGGCGACGTGGGCTCGATTTTCATGACGGACATCGAGGTGCCGGAGGCCAACCGCATCGGCGACGAAGGAGACGGATTCAAGATCGCGATGAGCTGCCTCGACAACGGGCGCTACACCATCGCGGCTGGGGCCACCGGGACCGTTCGCGCATGTCTCGACGCATCGGTGAAGTACGCGCGAGAAAGGAAGACGTTCGGCCAGGAGATCGGTCGCTACCAGCTGGTCCAGCAGATGATCGCGCGGATGTCACGCGACTATGAGATCTGCCGGCTCCTGTACTTCAAGGTCGGATGGATGAAGAACACCGGAGTCCGGCACACGCGCAACGTTTCGATGGCGAAGCAGTACGCCGCCGACGCTGCTTTCAACGCCGCGCACGACGCGATCGAGGTGCATGGGGCGTACGGATACTCGGCCGAATATCCCGTCGAGCGTTTTCTGCGCAACTCGCGTGCGCCGATCATTTACGAGGGAACCCGCGAGATCCATACCATCCTCCAGGGCGAGTATGCCCTGGGCTATCGCGAAGACCGGCCGGTCAAGAAGTCTCTCCCGCCATATCGACCGGATTGACGGTCGCCGCGGCCGTTTCGCCGCAGCGCCGTCTCAACCACCTGGACTTCATCGTCCTGTCGCTGTACTGGGTGGCGATCGGCTACCTGTGGAACAGCCTTACCGCGCTGATCCTGCCGGATCTGATCATCGAGCTGGTTGGACGCGCCCACGAGGGCCTGGCCTCCAGTTTTCTGAAGTCGATCGGGACCGTGATGGCGATCGTCTGGCAGCCGGTCGTGGGAGCGATCTCGGACAGGACCGTCACGCCCTGGGGCCGCAGGCGCCCTTTCATCGTTGCGGGCACGGCCGGCGACCTGTTGTTTCTCACGGGCATCGCGCTGGCCGGCAACTACTGGTGGGTGGTCGTCTTCTACTTCCTGCTGCAGCTCGCTTCCAACACGGCACAGGCTCCATATCAGGGTTTGCTTCCGGACGTGGTGCCGGCAGAGCAGCGGGGCACGGCCTCCGGTTACTACGGCCTGGCCAACCTGGTCGGCATTCTGGCCGGCACGGTCGGCGCCGGTCTGCTGCTGGCCAACTTCGGCCGGGTTGCCGCAGTAGCTTCAATCGCCATCGTGCTGGTGGGGGCGATGGTCGTGACCGTCCTGGTCGTCCCCGATCGGGCGCCGCCGGTTGAAGGCCAGTTCCGCAGCGTGCGCGAGGCGATGTCGAAAACCTTCGGGACTCCGCTGCGCAACCGCGACTTCATGTGGCTGATGGCATCCAGGCTGCTGTTCCTGATGGGCGTTGGCGGTTTACAGAATTTCGCCTTTTTCTACTTCGACAACGTCTTCTTTCACGGTGACCGCCGGGCGACCGCGGCCGCAGCGTCCACGCTGCTCGGTCTCGTTGTGTTGATGGCCG
>DATHDR010000036.1:0-5913 GCA_035318965.1 Verrucomicrobiia bacterium
AGCAACCAGAGCGTGCAGAGGAGGGCGCGCGGCGCCGTTATGGGGCGGGCAAGGACAAGCCAGCAGTCCTGCCCTATCGCCGGCACCGCGTCGAGGCCCAGATGGACCGGGTTGGCTCGCCCATCGATGAGCCACTGGCACACCTCGGCCAGGTGGGCGGAAGCCGACGCCTCGGCCGAGATGCGAGCCACCACCAGCTGCCGATCGCCATGCATGAAGCCGACTCTAAGCGTCGGGAAAGCAGCAGGTCAGGTCGCGTTCACACGAAAAAGGCCCCGTTCAATTGGTCGCACCGCCCGATCGCCGAGCGTGAATTGCCATTGGAGCCGGAGACCAAGAAAGCGCCCTCCCAATCTGTGGAATGAGGACACATGCCATCCAGTTCTCATCGACTAAGCTGTGACACCTATGCGTAGACCGACGCCTCGCGGCACCTGTCTCACTCGAAGGCGAGCGATCGACTACGCCCTCTGCGCCAGCTGCTTCTGTAGGTAGCCGACCTAACTGACGGGGCCTCGGGGCCCCAATCCCGCGCCCCTCGGGCGCTCTTGTCGGCACCAATTCTGATTTCTCCGGAGGCGCATCTATTTGTCGGACCTCAAGGACCCATCGTCTCTCGACGGCTTGTCGCGCAACGAGACGATCAAGGCGGCCAGCAACCATCTTCGTGGGCTCATCAAAGAAGAGCTCGTCGAAGACACGCCTGCCTTCGGCGACGACTCGGAGCAGCTGCTCAAGTTTCACGGCATCTACCAGCAGGACGACCGCGACCGCCGCAAGGAGGCGCGCGCCAAGGGCCTGACCAAGCATCACCAGCTCATGATCCGGACCCGAATTCCAGGCGGGGTCGTGTCGCCGGACGCGTACATCGCGCATGACGACATCAGCCGCCGTTGGGCCAACGGCACGCTGCGCGTCACGACCCGTCAGGACTTCCAGCTCCATGGCGTGCTCAAGGGCGATATCAAGAAGTCGATCCGCGCCATCAACGACTCGCTGCTGACGACGCTCGGGGGCTGTGGCGACGTCGAGCGCAACGTCATGTGCTGCCCTGAGCCAATCGCAGATCAGTTTCACAGCGACGTCGATCGTTCGATCGGCGCGATGGTGACGGAGCTCACTCCTAAGACGCGCGCATATCACGAGATCTGGCTCGATGGCGAGGTCGTGGAGACCTCGGAGCCGGAGGTCGAGCCGCTTTACAAAGACCAGTACCTGCCACGCAAGTTCAAGACCACGGTCGCGCTCGAGGGTGACAACTGCGTCGATGTCTACGCCCACGACCTGGCGATCGTCGCGATGAAATCGACCACTGGAACCTTGCGCGGCTTCAACGTGCTGGTCGGCGGCGGGCTTGGCCGCACGCACAACAAGCCAGAGACGTTCGTCGCGGTGGCCAGGCCGCTGGCGTTCGTGGCGCCGGACCAGATCGTCGACGTCGCCCGCGAGGTGGTGGCGGTCCAGCGTGACTATGGAGACCGAGCCAATCGGCGCCATGCGCGGCTCAAATACACGATCGCCGATCGCGGGCTCGACTGGTTCCGTGAAGAGGTGCAAAGCCGCTTGACCTTCAAGCTCCAACCCCCTGAAGCGCTCGACTGGAAGCCGGTGGACGACCACCTTGGATGGCACGAGCAGGGTGACGGCAGTCTCTACGTCGGCATCTACATCGAGAACGGCCGCATCGCCGACGTCGATGGCGTCCGTTCCCGCACCGGGCTGCGCAAGATCGTCGACGAGCTGCGTCCGCAGGTCCGCCTGACCGCGCAGCAGAACGTGATCCTCGCCGGCATCGCTCCGGCCGACCGCCCGCGCGTCGAGCAGCTGATGGCCGAGCACGGGATTGCCGCGGTGGAAGCGATTCCGCAGGCAATCCGGAATGCGATGGCTTGCCCGGCGATCCCGACGTGCGGGCTGGCCGTCGCCGAGGCGGAGCGCGCGCTGCCTGGTCTGATCAGGCAGCTCGCGACGATGCTCGAAGAGGTTGGCCTCGCCGATGAACGCATCAGCTTCCGCATGAGTGGCTGTCCCAACGGGTGCTCGCGTCCTTACCTCGGCGACGTCGGTTTTGTCGGCACCACGCTCGGCAAATACGACGTGATGCTTGGCGGGGACTTCAACGGCACACGACTCAATCGTGTGTTCGCTCCCAACGTCCCGATCGCCGAGATCCCGGCTCTGCTCAGGCCGCTGTTCGAGCAGTTCCGCTCCGATCGCGGCCCCGACGAAGGCTTCGGCAACTGGGTCGAGCGCGCCGGCTTCGAATCACTGCGGGTGGTCACCGCATGAGCTCGCCCGCGGCGCTCGAGCCCGTGTCAGATGCCGCTCCTGAAGACGTGCTCCGATGGGCTTACGAGACGTTCCCCAGGGTCGCGATCGTCGCCAGCTTCCAGGCCGAGTCATCGGTCCTCATCGACATCGCCTGGGGGATCCAGCGTGACGTCACCGTGCTGACGCTCGACACCGGCCGTCTGCCGCAGGCCACCCACGACATGATCGACCGCATCCGGGACCGTTACTCGATCGACGTTCAGGTCGTGGCGCCGGATGCAGCCGAGCTGCAGAGCATGGTCCGCCGTCACGGGGTGAATCTGTTCCACACGTCACCTGACTTGAGGCGTCTGTGCTGCGAGGTGCGTAAGTCACGCCCGCTCGCCCGAGCGCTGCACGGCTATGACGCCTGGGTGACTGGCGTGCGACGGCAGCAAGCCGCAACCCGCACGCAAACCGCAGTCGCGGCGCCGGACCCTGCGCATCAGGGCCTCACCAAGATCGCGCCCCTCGCCGCCTGGACCAAGGACCAGGTTTGGGCCTACATCCGCGAGCATGAGCTTCCGTACCACTCGCTCTATGACCAGGGCTACACGTCCATCGGTTGCGCTCCGTGCACGCGCGCCACGACAGCCGGAGAGGACGAGCGCGCCGGCCGCTGGTGGTGGGAGCAGAACGAGGTCAAGGAGTGCGGCCTGCACTGGACGGTCGACAAGCAATGAAAGGAATGAGAGGGCTGATGATCGTCGCGATCCTTTTCGTTGTCGCATGCGCCCAGGCCGTCAGCTCGGCCCCGCCCGCGGACGACCAGCCGCTCACGCTCAGACTTGGGTACTTCCCGAACCTCACACACGCGCCTGCGCTGGCGGGCCTCAAGAAGGGTTTCTTCGCCGACGCGCTTGGCGTCAACGTCACCGTCGAGACACACACGTTCAACGCAGGCGGCGACGCCGTCACGGCGATACTGTCCAACTCGATCGATGCGTCATTCGTGGGCCCGAGCCCGACGACAAATGCATTCGTTCAATCCCACGGCCAGGCGGTTCGCGTCATCGCCGGCGCGACTTCCGGCGGGGCGCTGCTGGTGGTCAAGCCGAGCATCACCTCGATCCAGGGCTTGAAGGGAAAGAAAATCGCCGATCCGCAGCTGGGTGCGACCCAGGACGTGGCGCTCCGCTGGTTCCTGAAGAGCAACGGTTTTACGACCGACACCGCCGGAGGCGGCGATGTGAGCGTCCTGCCGCAGGAGAACTCGCTGACGCTGACGGCGTTCAAGCAGGGCCAGATCGACGGCGCGTGGGTGCCCGAGCCATGGGCCAGCCGACTCGTGATCGAGGGTGGCGGCAAAGTGCTGGTCGACGAGCGTGACCTGTGGCCGCAGGGCAAGTTCGTCACCACCAACCTGGTCGTCCGGACCGATTTCCTGCAGGCCCACCCGAAGCGAATTGCCGCTCTGCTCGAGGGCCTTTACCGGTCCATTGCCTACTTGAACGCCAACCCTGCGGACGCACAGACCCTCACCAACGACGCGGTGGGCGAGATCACCGGCAAGAAGCTCGTCGCCGGAGTCGTTTCCGCCGCCTGGCCGCACCTCACGTTCACGCTCGACCCGCTGCCCGCGACACTCAAGGCGTCTGCGGATCATGCCCACGGAGTCGGCCTGCTGGCGACCGTCGACCTCAAGGGCATCTACGACCTGCGCCTGCTCAACCAGGTGCTGGCCTCGCACAAAGTGCCGCAGGTGCAAGGCCTGTGAGCAACATCCTTCAGCTGGGCGCGGGACATGCCCACAGCGCAGATTCAGAAGAGCATTCGCTCAGCGTCGAGCGTCTATCGATGGCGTTCCCGCACGGCGATCGGCTTCTGGTCGCGCTCGAAGGCGTGACGCTGGAGGTCGAACAGGGCGAGCTCGTGTGCATCGTCGGCGCCTCCGGTTCCGGCAAGAGCACGCTGCTCAACATCCTCGCGGGGCTCGACCAACCGACAAGCGGGCGCGGGCACGTGCACGGGCGCGTGGCGCTCATGTTCCAGGAGGCTGCTCTGCTGCCGTGGCTCACTGCGGCCGGCAACGTAGAGCTCGCGCTCGAGCTGCGCGGCGTCAAGCGATCCGAGCGCAGAGACGTTTCGCGGGAGCTCCTCAATCGGGTCCACCTGCATGGATTCGAGAAGCGCCTTCCGCACGAGCTATCAGGCGGCATGAAGCAGCGCGTGGCCCTTGCGAGGGCCCTCGCTCAAGACGCCGACGTCCTGCTCATGGACGAGCCCTTTGGAGCCCTCGACGCGATCACGCGCGACCGCCTGCACGAGGAGCTCGAGCGCATCTGGACCGAGACCGGTCTGACGATCCTGTTCGTCACCCACAACGCGCGCGAAGCGGTGCGCCTCGGAGACCGCGTCCTCGTTTTCACGAGCCGGCCGGGCCGAGTGGGGCAGGAGGTGAAGGTCGACCTTCCCCGGCCCCGCAGCCTGGACTCACCGGACGTGGCGGTGATCGCCGGCCGCATCACCGACCGCCTCAAGCACGAGATGGGTGTGATCAATGGCGACTGAGCTGGCGGCGGATCTCCCCGGCGTGGACGCGGTCGAAGCCACGCCACGACCGTCCCGCGCTCCAATGCGGCGCGTCTGGGACGGGCTGTGGCCGAAGCTTGCGGCCGCTGCGCTGATGCTGGCGGCATGGCAGGCCGTGGTGTGGTCCGGCTGGAAGCCCGACTACGTGCTGCCTGGGCCAGGACCCGTCTTCCAACGCCTTGCCCAGGATTTCGGCAACGTGAATTTCGATCTCGGCATCGCGATCACACTTCGACGGGCGCTCATCGGCTTCGCGATCGCAGTTGCCATCGGCAGCGTCGCCGGCATACTCGTCGCCCGCATCGCGGTCCTTCGCAAGGCCATCGGCTCGGCCATTCTCGGGTTGCAATCGATGCCGTCGATCGCGTGGTTCCCATTAGCGATTCTTCTCTTCGGGCTCAACGAGACCGCGATCTTCTTTGTCGTCATCCTCGGCGCAGCTCCAGCGATTGCCGGAGGGTTGTTGAGCGGGGTCGACCACGTGCAGCCCATCCTGGTCCGTGTCGGGCACGTGATGGGGGCGCGAGGCCTGAGCCTTTATCGCCACGTCATTCTCCCCGCGGCTCTGCCGTCGTTCGTCGGCGGGCTCAAGCAGGGTTGGGCCTTCGCGTGGCGCAGCCTCATGGCCGGCGAGATCATCGGCATAGTCGGCCATCAGCTTTCGCTCGGGCAGCAGATCCAGTTCGCTAGAGACTTTGCGGACGCTGAGCAGCTGCTTGCAATCATCGTCGTGATCTTCGTCATCGGGGTGGTCATCGATTCGCTCTTCGGCATCCTCGACAGGGGGATCAGGCGGCGATGGGGGCTTTTGGGAGCCGAGGCATGAGCAAGGGATTCGTCGTCTGGTTTACAGGCCTGTCAGGGGCCGGCAAGTCGACGATCGCAAACGCCCTCAAAGAGGAGCTTGCGCGGCGCGGACGCCATGTCGAGCTGCTCGACGGCGACGAAGTGCGCACCCACCTCTCGAAGGGTTTGGGATTCTCGAAAGAAGATCGCGACACCAACATCCGGCGCATCGGCTACGTGGCGCGGCTGGTGGCGCGCAGCGGCGGGGTCGCCATCACGGCGGCG
>DATHDR010000037.1:0-11861 GCA_035318965.1 Verrucomicrobiia bacterium
GGCCACTCGGTGCGACGAAGCTTCGATGACCCGCATGGTGGCGGCCACGGCAACTCCACCCTGCCGGCCACGTGGTTCGGCCTCAACGACCTCCCCTGGCAACGCGTAATTCACCAGCCAAACCTTGCCATCGTCATCTCGGGCGACCGCGGCGCCTCCGTGGGCAGGCGCCGTCGGGCGTAGGGTTATCAGCGGCGCCACAAGGCCATTGGGTCTTTGGCCGGCTTGAATCCGGCGGCCTCGACCATCTGCGTCGCTAGCTTGAAGCCCTCGGCGATCTTGTCAGGATCGTGAGCGTCGCTGCCGTACTGCACGGCCTGGCCCCCCACCTCGCGCCACCAGCGGACGACTGTGATGTCCGGGCACAAAATGCGCCCGCGTGTCGTGTTCACCTCGAGCACGCGACCTGTGCTTGCCGCAGCGACCAGCACCGCTCGAATTTCCGGCTCGAAGTCCTTCTCGTGATAAGGCCCTACCCCGTCGAGCCAGTAGCGCTTGGGGTAGTCGATATGCGCGAGGGTCTCAAAGGGCAGGCCGCTTTCCAACATGGCCAGGGTCTCGCGAAAGTACTCCCTCACTGCGGCCGGAAAATCGAGGCCGGCGCGCTCGCGGAACTGGCTTGCATCGAGCAAGCCGCCATCGAACCGGATGCAGTGGATGGAGCCGTGCACCTGCTCGAGTGGGCCTGCCGCCAGCACCTCCGCTGTCTCGCGTGGAAACCAGTGCGGCTCACCCAGCTCGACGCCGGTGAGGATGCGCAGCTCCTTGAACTTTGCCCGACATCGCTCGATCGCGTCGAAGTAGCCCGCGATGTCGACTGAGTGCTGGCCCGGGTGGATCTTGTTCCATTCGGCGTGCTCGGTGAAGGCGATCGCGGGCAGCCCGAGCTCCAGCGCCCGCTTGCAGCTGTGCTCCATGTGGCCGCGGGACGCGTCCCACGACCATTCGGTGTGCACGTGGAGGTCAGGCGGCAGAGGCACGGCACAAGGCTAACGGGATGGGCGCTGGCTACAATTTCCGGCCGTGGGGTACGTGGTGCTTGGTATTTCCTATGCGACCGGCGGGCCGCTGCTCGGAATTGGCCTCTACCTGCTCCTCCGGGGCGCCTTTCCAGGCTGGTGGAAAGAGTGGATCCTCAGGCCGGTGGTGCGAGTCACCCCGGCGGTGGCGCGCCTCCAGGGTGTCGCGGCCATCGGCCTGGGGGCGTCGATCGTGGCAATCGGCTGGAGCGTGATGGTCTCAGAGCACGTGGGCGGGCTGCTGGTCATCATCGCCATGGCCGCCTACCTCATCGGGGCGGGAATCTTTGTCTACAGCACCTGGCTCTCGCGCCGGGGGTTGGCCCCTGGCAGCTCTGGCGAATAGCTCAAGAGCGTGGCGAGCATGACCAGGCTTGGGCATATCTAGATCACACGCCGCAGTGCCGGAACGTAACGCCCCTCCGGCGTTTTGCGCCACCTCCCCGGCGAGCGGGAAGGAGACAAATTAGCCCAGGAGTCTCAGCAGCAGCTCGCTGGCCACCTTCGGATTCGCCTGTGGGGCGCGCTTTTTGAGATCCGCCATCAGGGCGCCGATCGCTTGCTTCTTGCCCGCTCGATAGTCTTCGACCGCCCTTGGGTTGGCGTCCATCACCGCCCGCACCTCAGCCTCGAGGGCCGACTCATCGCTGACCTGGGCGAACCCGTGCTCGGCGACGATCTGTGATGGCGAGCGTCCCGTCTCGACCGACTCCATGAGGACCTCGCGCCCCTGGTCCCGAGTGATGCTTCCGGCCGTCACCAGCTTCACCACGTCGGCCAGGTGCTCGGGGGTCGGAAACTTGCCGGTTGGCGCGACCTCTCCGATGATCCAGTTTGCGACCGGTTTGGCGCCGGCGCCGGAACCAACCGCACCCTCGAACAGGTCTGCGAGTTCGCGGTCGGCCGCGATCTGCACCGCGTCCGCGGCGGGTAGGCCGTACTCCGACACCAGGCGGGCCCGGCGGGCGCCCGGCAGCTCGGGCAGCGCTCGGCGGAGATCATCGATCCAGGCCAGGTCCAGCTGCAATGGAGGTAGGTCAGGCTCGGGAAAGTAGCGGTAGTCCTCGGCGAACTCCTTGCTGCGCTGAGAGAACGTGCGCTGCTCCGCCTCGGACCAGCCACGCGTCTCCTGTACGACCGTCCCCCCTGCCTCAAGGACCTCGGACTGGCGCGTCACCTCATAAAGGATCGCGCGATGCAGCGCCCGGAACGAGTTGATGTTCTTGAGCTCGGTCTTGACACCAAGCTCCTCAGTTCCAGCGCGTCGGATCGAAATGTTGGGTTCGGCCCGCAGCTGCCCTTTCTCCATGTCCGCCTCCGACGCGCCGATGGTCCGGAGCAGGGTGCGCAGGCCGATCGCGTAGTCGCGCGCCTCATCCGCCGAGCGCAGGTCGGGCTCGCTGACGATCTCCATCAGCGGCACACCCGCCCGGTTGAGGTCGACAAACGACTCCCAAGCCTTGTGCAGCTTGTCGCCGGCGTGGATGAGCTTGCCCGTGTCCTCCTCGAGGTGCACACGACGGATGCGCACCCGACGGCCGTCGACCTCGAGGCTGCCGTTGACGCTCATCGGCAGGTCGTACTGGCTGATCTGGTAGCCCTTCGGCAGGTCCGGATACATGTAGTTCTTGCGGTCGAACTTGGTGTGACGCGGTATCTCACAGCTGAGGGCGAGAGCAGTCTTCAGGCACGCCTCGACGGCTGCCTTGTTGATGGTCGGCAGCACGCCGGGCAGGCCCAGGCAGACCTCGCAGACGTTGGAGTTGGGAGGGTCGCCGAGGTTTCCGATCGCGCAGCCGCAGAACATCTTGGAGCGCGTGCGCGGCTGGACGTGGACCTCCATGCCGATCACGACTTCCCAGGGGCTAGCCAAGCGGCGCCACCTCTGCCCTGACTCCACTTGCGACCTCGTATGCGCGCGCGACCCGTAGGGCGGTGTCTTCCCGCCACTGCGGCGCCAGGATCTGCAGCCCGACCGGAAGGTCGTTCGACAAACCGCACGGCACGCTTATCCCCGGCAGGCCCGCAAGGTTGCCGCCGAGGGTGAGCACGTCGCACAGGTACATCGAGAGTGGGTCCTGCGTTTTCGCGCCGATCGGAAAGGCGACCGTGGGCGATGTCGCGCTGATGATCGCGTCGCACTTCTCGAACGCACCGTCGAAGTCGCGCTTGATGAGCGTCCTCACCTTCTGCGCCTTCAAGTAGTAAGCGTCGTAGTAGCCACTCGACAGCGCGTACGTGCCCAACATCACCCGCCGCCTGACTTCCGTGCCGAAGCCTCTGCGCCGCGTGCGCGTGTAAGCCTCGGTGATGTTCTGTGCGTCTTCGGTCGACATCCCGTACCGGACCCCATCAAACCGCGCGAGGTTGGACGAGCACTCTGCCGGCGCGATGATGTAGTACGCGGCAAGCCCGTAGTCGGTGTGCGGCAATGCGACGTCGACGATCTCCGCGCCGGCGTCGCGAAGAGCTTTGACCGCCTTGTCCACCGCGGCCTTCACCCCAGACTCGATCCCCTCGACCTCGTAGTACTCGCGCGGCACACCAAGACGCATACCCTTCACGCCCGCGTCGAAGTCGCGAAGCACGTCGTTGGGGCGATCCGAGGACGTCGCATCGAGGGAATCGCGGCCGGCCATCGCCTCGAGCACGATCGCCGCATCCTCGACCGACCGCGCGAACGGGCCGATCTGATCGAGGCTCGACGCGAACGCGATCAGCCCGTAGCGGCTGACGCGCCCATAGGTGGGCTTCATGCCGACCACGCCACACAGCGCCGCGGGCTGGCGAATAGAGCCTCCTGTGTCGGTGCCCAGCGCGATCATGGCCTCTCCCGCCGAGACCGCGGCCGCGCTCCCACCCGAGCTTCCGCCCGGCACTCGTTCGAGGTCCCACGGGTTGTGCGTGGGGTGATAACCGGAGTTTTCCGTCGAGCTGCCCATCGCGAACTCGTCGCAGTTCGTGACCCCGAGCATCACCGCTCCGGCATCGAACAGCCTCGAGACCGCGGTGCCGGTATAAGGCGGCTTGAAGCCGCGCAGGATCTGCGACCCGGCCGTCGTCTCCACGCCGCGCACGCACAGCACGTCCTTGACGGCCATCGGGATACCGACCAGCGGTCCAAGATCGCCGCGCAGGATCCTCCGGTCGGCCTCATCCGCCTGCTTCTCCCACAACTCCGGCGTGAAACGGAGGAATGCCTTCACGCGCCGGTCGAGCCGTTCGATGCGCTCGACGTGCGCGGTCACAAGCTCCGAGGCAGAGAAGGAGCGGAGTCGCAGCAGCCTTGCCGCTTCCTTGATCGTCAGCTCGGTGAGGTCGGTCAAGCCTCTTCCTGGATGGACGGCACGCGGAAGAATCCGTCGACCGGCGCGGGGGCATTGGCCAGGGCGTCGGCCTGGCTCAAGCCTGGACGCGGGACGTCCTCTCGCAGCGTGTTGGCGACCTCGACCACCTGCGCCGTCGGCGGGATCGAGTCGGTGTCGAGCTGCTGGAGCCGGTCGATGTGCGCGAGGATGCCGCCCAGCTGCTCGGCATAGAACTCTTCGTCGCCGGGCTCGAGGCCCAATCGCGCGAGCATGGCGACATGACGGACCTCGTCGCGTGTTAGCGGCATCCAGTTAGCTTAGGTTCTGCTGGAGTTGCGGCTCGACACCAGCGCCGCGAGCACTGGAATCCCTGCGATCGCACCAATCACGGTGAGGGTCATGGCGGCCGAGGCAATTCCGGCCACCATTCGGGCCCAGCGCTCCCGCCGGAGCAGCCCAATGGCAGCGATCACTCCAACCACTGCCGAACCGGCTGAATAGGCGGAAGAGGTCACGAGGACCACCCAGATTCTGCCCACCGCCGAAGGTTCGGACAGAAACCCGATGACGAACCAGGCCCACCAGAGCATCAGTGCTGAGCCGAGCAGCAGTGCGGCCCATACCCAGCGGGGTGTGGTCGCCTGGGCCGGCGCGGCGCGCTCCTGCGTGGCCTGCATCCGGCGGAGTTTAGTAGAAGGTCACCTGGGAACGAGGGCCAGGAACTGCTCCTCGTCCAGGACTGAGACCTTGAGCTTCTGCGCCTTCTCCAGCTTCGAACCCGCGCCCGGGCCGGCGACCACATAGTCGGTTTTCGAGCTCACACTCGAAGCCGCCTTACCACCAAGCCTCCGGACCAGCGCCTCCGCATCCGGCCGGCTCATCGTCTCCATCGTCCCGGTGAAGACAAATGTCTTTCCGGTCAGCGGACCCTCACCTGGCGCCTCGACCGCTTGCGGCTCGACGCCCTGGGCGAGCAGCTTGCCCACCAGCTCGCCGCCGTGGCCCTTGAAGTACATGTGCACCTCGCGTGCCATGTTCGAACCCACGCCCTCGACCCTCATCAGGTCTTCCTCGGTCGCGGCGCGCAGCTTCTCGATGCTCCCGAAATCGGCCGCAAGCAAATCAGCGGTCGCCTCGCCCACCTGCGGGATGCCCAGTGCATAAAGGAAGCGACCGAGCTGCGGCCGTCGGCTCTCGGCGATGCGGTCGAGCAGGTTCTGAGCGGACTTGTCGGCAAAGCCTTCGAGCTGCACGACCTGCTCTTTGGTCAGGCGATAGAGGTCGCTCGGGTCCTCGACCCATCCGCGGTCGATGACCTGTCCCACCGTGGCGTAACCGAGACCTTCGATGTTCAGCGCGCCGCGGCTCGCGAAGTGGCGCAGCCGCTCCAGGCGCTGTGCGGCGCAGAACGGGTTGATGCAGCGGTGCGCAATGTAGGGCTCCTCACGGACAACCTCGCCGCCACATACAGGGCATTTGGCCGGCATCTTCCAGCCAGTCTTAGGCTCCTTGACGCTCACGATCTCGGGGATGACATCGCCGGCCCGATGGATGACCACCCGGGCCCCGACATACACGCCCTTCTCGTTCACCTGCGCCTCGTTGTGCATGGTGATGTTGCGGATGGTCACGCCCCCGACCACGACGGGCTTGACGTGCGCGACAGGCGTGAGGACTCCGGTGCGGCCCACGTAGCAAGCGATCTCCTCGACGTCGGTCTCCGCCTCCTCCGGTGCGTACTTGAAGGCGATCGCCCAGCGGGGCGAGCGCGCTACGAACCCGAGCTCCAGCTGGTGGGCAAAACCGTCGACTTTGATCACCACTCCGTCGATCTCGTGCTCGAGCTCGTGGCGTTTGCGCTGCCATTCGGCGTGATACTCGATGACCTCGTCGATCGAGTTGAGCCGGCGGCGGTGCTTGTTGACGCGGAACCCCATCTTCTCGAGGGCGCCAAGCACCTCCCACTGCGACCGGGCCGGGCCCCCAGGATCGAGCGTGTACATGAACGTTTGAAGGTCGCGACTCGCCGTGACGTTGGGGTCGATCTGGCGAACGCTGCCCGCCGCGGTGTTGCGCGGGTTGACGTAGCGAACTTTCCCCGCCGCCTCCATCTCGCGGTTCAGCTTTTCGAACGCCGCGATTGGAAAGTAGACCTCTCCCCTCACCTCGAAAACGTCGGGCAAACCCGCGACGGGCGTGATGCTCAAGGGCACGCTCCGGATGGTGCGCACGTTGGCCGTGACGTCCTCACCCACTGTCCCGTCACCTCGAGTCGCGGCGCGCTGCAGCCGGCCCTTCGAGTAGGTGAGGCTGATGGCAAGGCCGTCGATCTTCAGCTCCGCACAGTACTTGATCTTGTCGCCGACGGCCGCACGCACGCGCTTGTCAAAGGCGCGGATCTCGGTTTCGTCGAAGGCGTTCTGCAAGCTGAGCATCGGTGAGCGGTGGCGGACCTTGGCGAACTGGTCGGAGGCCTCGCCCCCGACACGCTGGGTCGGAGAATCCGCGGTTAGCAGATCCGGCCGCTCTTCCTCGATCCGGCGCAGCTCAAGAAACAGAGCGTCGTACTCGGCGTCTGAGACCTCTGGCTTATCCAGCACGTAGTAGGCGTGCTCGTGGCGCCGGATCTGCTCGCGTAGCTCGTCGACCCTGACCGCCGGGTCGACGGTCTTTTTGCGCTTGCTCATTTCGTCAGCGGCGCAAGCATTCCGCTGAGGATCTTCAGGCCAACTTTGTCGAACTTGATGACGAGCTCCTCGTCCGTGCGCGTCAGGGTGCTCTTGACGACGGTCCCCGCGCCAAACGCCGGGTGGCTGACGCGGTCGCCGCTCGTGAAGCGCTGCACGGGGGGCGCCGCCGGCGCAGCCTGCACCTGGCGTTCCAGATACCGCTCCTTGTAGCCCTGGCGCGGCGGCGCCACCGGCGCGCTGCCCTTTGGCGCCGCAAGCATCGACTGCGGGATCTCGGTCAGAAAGCGGCTTGGAAAGGCAGGCTGCGAGCGGCCGTAGAGGTGACGCCGGAACGCGCAGCTCAGGTACAGCCGGTCCTTGGCGCGGGTCATGCCCACATAGGCCAGCCGCCGCTCCTCTGCCATCTCGGTCGCGGCGCCGACAGCGGACGGGTTCTCCTCGCGTTCGTCCAGCGCCCGCTGGTGGGGCAGCAGCCCTTCCTCCATACCCACCAGGAAGACGACTGCGAACTCGAGCCCCTTGACCATATGCAGCGTGATCAACGTCACGCCTTCGCCGTTCTCGTCGTAGGCATCGACGTCTGACACCAGGGCGATCTCGGCGAGGAAATCCTCCACGCCCTGCGCAGGGTCGCGGTCATCAAAGCTCTCGGCCAGGCCGCGGAGCTCGTTCAGGTTTTCCATGCGTGCCTCGCCCTGCGGCGTTCCGTCCAGGTAGTGCCGGCGAAGGTCCATGACCTCGATCACGTGGTCGAGCAGCTCGCTGGGACGCAGCACTCCCATCACCGAACGGATGGATTCGATCTGTGCGCGAAATTTCTGCAGAGGAGCGATGGCCGCGCGAGGCACACCCGAGACGCGCCCCGGATCTTCGAGCAGGGAAAGGATGTCCGAGTCTGTCTCGCGCGCACGCACGTTGAGGGCGTCGACGGTGACGTTGCCGATCTTTCGCGCCGGCACTGACACGATGCGACCAAAGCTGAGGGAGTCTTTTGGGTTGAAGCAAAAGCGAAGGTACGCAACGACGTCCTTGACCTCGCGCCGCTCCCAGAAGCGAACGCCGCCGACGAGCCGGTACGGGATTCGCCGCCGGGCCAGCACGTCCTCGAAAGAACGTGACTGGGCGTTGGTTCGATAGAGCACCGCGAAGTCCGAGTAGCCGCGGTTCTCGGTGCGGCGGAGGCGTTCGATCTCGTCGGCGACGAACTCCGCCTCCTCGACTTCGTTGTAAGCCTGCATCGCCATCACCTTTTCGCCGCCCGCCCGTTCTGTCCACAGCCGCTTTTCGGCGCGCTCGGGGTTGCTGCGGATGACGCTGTAGGCGGCGTCGAGGATGGCCTGGCTCGAGCGGTAGTTCTGCTCCAGCCGCACGACGTGGGCGTCGGGATAGTCCTTGCGGAAGTCGAGGATGTTGCGCACGTCCGCACCGCGGAATCGATAGATCGACTGGTCGTCGTCGCCGACGACGACGACGTTCCGGTGCTCCGCCGCGAGCAGGTTGACCAGCACGTACTGTGCCCGGTTGGTGTCCTGGTACTCGTCGACAAGCACGTGCCGGAAGCGGTCACGCCACTTCTCGAGAGCTTCGGCGTCGGTGTTGAAGAGCTCGACCAGCTTCATGATCAGATCGTCGAAATCGAGACCGCCGGAGCGTCGCAGGACCTCCTGGTAGGACTCGTAGACGCGGCGCACGATCTCGTCGGCGTAGCTCCGGTTCGGATACTCGTTTGGTCCCTTCAGCTCGTTCTTGGCCTGCGAGATGGCGTTGCTCAGGGCGCCGACCGGGTAGCGCTTCGGGTCGAGCCTCAGCTCGTCGAGGACGCGCTTGAGCGCGGCACGAGTGTCGTCCTCGTCGAAGATGACAAAGCTCGGCACGACTCCGATGCGCTGAGCTTCGCGGCGCAGGATCTTGACCGCGGTGGAGTGAAACGTGCCGACCCACATCCTCTGGGCGCCCTCGCCCACGAGGTTTTCGACGCGGCCGCGCATCTCTTTGGCCGCCTTGTTCGTGAACGTGACCGCGAGCAGCCTGTCGGGCCAGACCCGCTGCGTGGCGATCAGGTAGGCGATGCGTGCGGTGAGTACGCGCGTCTTCCCGCTGCCGGCGCCGGCAAAGATCAGAAGGGGCCCGTCGCCGTGGGTGACAGCCTCCTGCTGGGGCGGGTTCAAGCGCGCCAACAGCGACTCGACTGCGGGCGTGGGTGATCCGTCGGCTGCCATGGGAGTTCGAGTTTACCGGTGGCTGCCAGTTGGGCCGCCCCGCCCCGACGTTAGCTGCCGGCGCGGTCCGCCCCCCCCCCTAGCCCTCCCCCTGCGGGGGAGGGAATGCATGGATCAAAGCCCGGCCTGACATCCCCCTGCGGGGGAGCGGATTTGTGGATCAAACCCCCCTCGGTCCTCCCCCTTTTTAGGTGCGGGCCAATGCGCCTGAAATCGAGGATTGCTTCGTTAGACTGCTCGTGCCCTTGGCCCCCCAAGTCGATTTCGGCCTGCGCGATCACCTTCTGTACGAGCTCGCGCGCGATCTCAGCTCATCCCTCGAGCTCGACATCGTGCTGCGAAAGGTGATGGACCGCGTGATCACCCTGATGAAGGCGTCGCGCGGCTTTATCGTGCTCGTCGACCCGGGCACCGGGACCACGTCCGTCCAGATGTCAAGCGGTGAGGCCGACCCAGAGAAGACACGTTCCTTCCTGGGCTCGAAGACGGTCATCGAGCAGGTGGTGGCGACCGGCCAGGCCGTCATCTCGACCGACGCCAGCCTCGACGACCGGTTCAAGGGCCAGCAGTCGGTGATCCTCCAGAACCTGCGCTCGATCATCGCGGTGCCCCTCGTCACGAAGGGCAAGGTGATCGGTGCGGTCTACGTCGACAATCCGTTCCGAGCCGCGATCTTCGAGGAGAAGGACAAGGAGTTCCTGCAGGCGATCTCCGACCTTGCCGCCATCGCGATCGACAACGCGCGGCAGTACGAGCGCTCGGAGTTTCTTCGCCAGCTGTTCGAGCTCCACGTCAACAAGCAGGTCACCGACTACGTCCTCGCGCGCTCCGACCGCAGGGCCATGTTCCTTCCTGGTGAGCGCCGCCAGGTGACGATGCTGAACTCCGACATCGCGGGGTTCTCGACCCTCTCGCAGAGCATGGAGGCTGAGGAACTGGTGGACTTCCTCAACAACTATTTCGCGCGAATGATCGAGGTGGTCCTGGAGCATGGCGGCAACATCGACAAGTTCCAGGGCGACGGCATGCTCGTGGTCTTCGGCGCGCCCAACCCGATGGTGGATCACGCCGCCCAGGCGCTGAGCGCGGCGCGGGGAATGGTCAAGGAGATCGACCGGCTGAACCGAGAGCTGGTCGAAGCCGGCCGGCCCGCGATCGCCGTCGGAATCGGCCTCGACACCGGCCCGGTCGTGGCCGGACACGTCGGCTCCGATCGCCGCCTCGAGTTCACCCTGATCGGCGTCCCGGTGAACAACAGCTCGTACCTGTCGAAGGTGCGGCCGGCCAAGGTGTTGATGTCAGAGGCCACCCGCGACCTCGTGCCAGAGGGTTTCGAGGTGGCGGGCTACGAGCCGATGTTGCTGAAGGGAGCTGCGAGCCCGCAGCCGATCTACCAGCTGGAGATCACCGTCACTGCCGAGGGGTAAAAAAAGACCCGGCCCCGAATTGGGGCCGAGCCGTCGTTAGATGTTGTGGTTAGACGGAGGCCGGTGTCGGGACCAGGCCTAGCTGGGTCATCTGGTCGAGCAGGTCGAAATAGATCTTTACCTCGGTGAACTTGCCGTTCTCAACCTTGAGGATCTGGACGCCCTTGCCTACCACATGCTTGTTGGTGGGCTGAATGGTGCCCATCGGGCCTTCGAGGGGTCCGGTGTTGGTGCCTTCCATCGTCACTTCCTGGACGATCCAGGGGGCGCTGACGATCTCGTTGCGGACGGTCATCTTGCCGTTCGGGAAGCCCTTGAGCCAGCGCTTCGCGTAAGCGGTCGCTTCGTGGGCGTTGGTCGCCTTGAAGCCGCCGGGGGCGCTGAACTTGATGTCGGCTGCGTGCAGCTCATCCAGCGTCTTCTCGTCGTGGGCGTTGAACGCGGTGACGAAACGGGCGGCTGTGTCTTTGACTTCAGTCATGCGTCTCCTCCTAAGGAGTAAGCGCGAAGCGGAGGGCCAAGAGGCTACTGCCATCACAGGCCGGCAACCGGGAGAGCCGCGTGGGCTCCCACCTCAGTCCAGGAACTGCCGTCACTATAGCAGAAAATGGTTGCGAGCGCGTGCTAATATTTCGCGATCGAACGACCGCGCCTACTTTCTGTTGCCGAGGCTGCAGCCGAGCTTAACGCGTCGGAAGCCTATGTGCGCCGCCTGCTGGCGTCGCAGCGCCTGTACGGAACCAAGGTGGGCTTCGTCTGGGCTCTCTATCCCGACGACGTCGAAGCGTTCAAGCAGATGCGCCGTCCGCCCGGGCGTCCGCGGAAGCCTCGTCGCTAGGGTCGAGGCGCTACTTGCAGGCCCAGCGGCCGGGGCCGTAGTGGCTGTACAACCAGGCGGCGGCCTGGGCGTTCGCTACGGGGTCGAACGGCGACTGGCTTGCCCACGGCGTGCCCGACCACGTGCTGGGGAGGAACTGGAAGAGGCCTGACGCGCCGCTGTCGGAGTTAACCGAATTCGGGTGATAGCGCGACTCGCACCACGCGATGCGCAACGCCCACACGACGGCGTCCTGGCCGAGCGGGCTGAACGCGTCGGTGATGATCTTGGCGATGTAGGCGGGCGGGGGCGGATGGTTGTTGAGGGCGGCGATCCGCGCCGCCTGAGCCTGGGCCGCGGCTAGAGCATCCTGCTGCGCCT
>DATHDR010000038.1:0-3751 GCA_035318965.1 Verrucomicrobiia bacterium
CGAAACCTGCAGCCGAGGCTGACCATTCGATCAAAGGAGGCCGCACGGCAGCGCGCAAGGGATTTCGTTTGGGATCCGTCAAGCCGAGACGCCCGACGGGCAGACCCAGCTTCATTGCGTTCTCGATCACAAGGGGAGGGATCGCATCGAACCACAAGATAAACCGGCCACCCGGCGGACCCTGTATGTGTGGACCCTTGAGGTCGAGGCCGTTCGGCGATGTGACGGCATCACAATCCACGGTCCACGTGGCTGATGTCGCATCCCCACGAACGAGGCCAAGCAGTTCGTCGCGTCGGTTCCGGCGTCGGACCCCTACATGGATGTTCTGAAACCCGCCCGAAGAGTCAGGGCCAGGGCCACAGGAGTTTCCCGGGAGGTCGAAGGCTTCAATCCGGATCTGCACATCATCATTATTGGGCGTTCAAATTGGCGCGCCATCCCCCTTCCAAAAATGGTTCCGTTAAACGGTCATGACTCTATTAAGCGATAGCAGCTACCCAATCTTCGGCGTACGGCCCCCAGTCCAGATTTATTCGCGGAAAGGCGCCGATGCAGCTCCTCTCCTGTCCATCGCGGTATGCGCGGGCCAGCTCTCCCATTGGACTCCAGCGATGTAGCGCTATCTCTGACTTGACCTCTTTGCCCGAAAACCTACGCTCGCCGCGGCGCTCCAAGTCAGATCGCCTTGATGGTCGGACCGACCTTCGTCGGCCCAATGTAGGGTCGCAAACCCGACGCCTCGCGGCGTGGACGCTTTTGACTTTGTAACGTCCGGTGAGCCATCATTGGCGGCAAGAGGTGACTAACTAAATGTCCTCTCAGCAACCGCCATCTCAGCAACCGGCTTCAGTTCCTGCATCTGCTTCTGGGTCGGTGGTGACCGAACAGCCCCGCTACAACTTTCGCGCGGCGGCCGCAGTCGCATTCATCTTCGGCGCCGTAGACATCCTGATCGCAGCCCGCTTCCTGGGCAAGTTGCTCGGCGCGTCGTCGCAATCGGCCTTCGTCCATTTCATCTATCAGCTGAGCGGGGTGATGGTGGCCCCATTCACAGGTATCTTCGGCGACACCGGAACGAAGACCAATACTTTCGAAAGCGCCTCGCTCGTGGCGATCGTGGTATACGCCGTGATTGGTTGGGGCCTCGTGGTTCTGATCAGGATCGTCACGGCGCCCAAGGGCGCCAAGCCAGAGTAGTCGGTGGACCGCCGGTTAGGCGCATCAGCAGCTCGACCACAGCGGGCAGGATGACAGACACACCGCCGAGGATTTCACGAAGGTCGGCCGCGGTTGTAACACCAGGCAGCGCGTTGCAGCCACCGATGAGCGATCGATAAGCGCTGAGATACGGCTCGTCGAAGTCGCCGGCTTCCATTGCGCCGGGTAGCTCGCGCTCGGCTCTTCCGAACTGCACACGAGCGAGGCTGGCCCCGCCGTGGCAGGCCATTCTGTCTAGTCCTCGCCGGAGAACCGCTCACAGACTCTTGGCAGTAGCCGCTTGCTCGTCTCACGCGGCCCGAAGATCGGCCACCGCGAGCCTCGTCGCTGACATTGTCGTCATCAGCTCGAGGAACCTGCATGCGGCCGTTCACCACTAGACTGGGCCATTCGAGCGACCCATTTGGCGTTCACGATCGTTTACTACAGCACCAGCGTCCATGACTAACGTTTCACGGCACCACTCGCACGAGTCCTCGTGGCCAGCGTCCATAGATTGGCTCGAGTTGCGAAACCACCTAGTCAACACACACGGGGAACGGCAGGCAGACATCGACAATCTCGACTCGTACCTGGATGGAACTACCGGACGACGCAGACACGCAGAAGATCGACACCGAGTATTGCATCTGGCCCCGCGGCCATCCTGAAGCGGATATAGCAGCTACCGAATCTGCGGCGTACGGCCCCCAGTTCAGTTCGCGGAAAGGCGCCCGTTGCATCCGAGAGTGGACACCTCACTCGTCAGCACCCTGACCGATCGCGAACACGAGGTGCTCGTCCTGATGGCACGCGGCCTCGACAACATCCAAATCGGAGCGGAGCTTTTCGGCGGCGAGGCAACCGTTCGGACTCACGTGGGGCATGATCTGTCCAAACTCGAAGCGAGCTCTCGAGTGCAGCCTGGTGGTCGCCCACGAGTCCGGTCCTGTGCGGCCAAGGTCTGCTTAAGGGCTGCGCAACAGTGGGGTTGGTAGTCCACAAAATGTTCAATGGCGATGGCACCGAGGATTGTCGACATCCCACCTCAGCTCATCGTCGAAATGGCGGCGGTCATCGCCAGTGGTCGCTGACATAGGTTTAGGTTCTCCTTGAGCCGACCGGTGAGATTCCCTTCTTGACGCGTTTACAACTTAGGCGAGGACTCTGACCCGCTCAGAGTCCTCTCCTCCAAAGCCATCAGATGACAACTTTGGCCGAGGTCAGTTGCCTTGATATGGAGCGCAACCATAGAGGCAATGGAAGGCCAAGAGAGGCGACAATGAATGACCTGAGGTCGACCGCGAGGCGGTCCGGGAGTGATCGGCGCGGAAACGAGCGCCGAAGCGGCTTCTCCAAGCGCCGGGCTATTGAGTCGCAGGCCGATGAGCCCCGCCCATTGGAGCGCAGGACGTTACTCCGCCGCCTCCAACACCGGCGCAGTCTGCTGGATCGGCGCGCAGCTGCAAACCGAGGGTTGGCCAATCGAGGCTTCTGATCATCGCGGAGCCGGTGATCCTCGCGACCAAGCCAGGCGCTGAAGAGGATCAACGGCTCGAGATCGCCGCCCTCGAGCTGATGCCGGGTTCCACAACCGCTGAGCCCGAGCTCGGTCCATGGACTCCACGATGTCGACGTCCGGAGCCACCCGATGCGACTTTGCTAGGGCCGGTCGTCCTAAAGGCGGGTGCTGAGCAACCTGCCGTCGATGGCCGTCAGCTTGAAGGCGATCGTGTGGATTTTCCAAGAGGGACATATGGGTCGAGCCGGAGGAGACTATCGCCATGCACCGGGTCACCTCCAACCGCGGCTTCTCCGACTGGGGCCAAGTCTTCGCCGACCAGGTCGTGGCCACCGCCATCGTCGACCGAGACATCGACAACGCCATCGTCATCAACATCCGCGGCCGGAGCTACCGTATGCGCTCTCACCACGACTCAAGCAACGGCAAACGGGCATTCATGACCAGCTCTCAGACCCGATCGTCGTCAGCAGCAGCATCCCGCGTGGCGCCAACCACCTCGGCACCGCGCCCGAAAGCGGCGACAAGCAACCGCGTCATTGGGCGACGGATGAGAGTGGGCGGCAGCAGTGGTCTGGCCGCCAGGCCAGGGCCTCGGCCGTAGGTTCGTTGGCTATTTGCGCCCGGTGCCCAACCTCGGCCTGGTTGCCTCCGATCCGCCTGTCAGTTTGTCGATCGCCTCAGCCACCTGCTCGATTAGCGAACGCAAGCACTCGTTGGCCAGGTGGCGGGACGCTTCTGGATTGCCGCTTGGGTCCCCGGCCAGGTCGCGGGCAAAAAGACCACTGACCGTCAGACGGGTGCCGGAACCATTTGGCTGCAGAGTGAGTTCGATCTGAATACGAGGATTGAAAAGCCGGTCCAGTTCGAGGAGCTCGATGGAGCACACGGTGCTGTGGCCACGGTGCTGCGCCTCAGAGACTCTTAAGCGGACGCGCCGCGGCGAGACTCCACCCAGGTTAACCTCGCGGCTGCCTTGAAGTCCTTCAACGCCCAGCCAGGGCCAACCCGGAGTAAGTGCGATCACGG
>DATHDR010000039.1:0-3498 GCA_035318965.1 Verrucomicrobiia bacterium
CAGCTCAAACCGCTCGACGAACCTCGGATCGTCCTCGCGCGGCCGTGCGAGCGGTGAGATCTCGACCGGGTAGTCGATGACGAAAGTGGGCTGGCGCAGCCGAGGCTCCACGTGCTCCTCGAAGAGGTCGTTGAGCTCCTCCCCGACGGCATGCCGTCCTGTGTGCTCGAGTACCAGGTCGGACATCCGCTCGCGCCGAAACGGAGGCGTGAGATTCACAGCCTCGCCCTGGTAGCTGGTCTCGAGGGGCCGGCCTGCGGCCATCGCGGCGACGACCATCAGGTCCTCGACCAAACGCATCACGTCGTCGTAATCCGCGTAAGCCTGGTAGCACTCGAGCAGGGTGAACTCAGGATTGTGCCGAGGCGACAGACCCTCGTTGCGAAACACCCGGCCGATCTCGTAGACCCGTTCGAAACCACCGACCAGCAATCGCTTCAGGTGCAGCTCCAGCGCGATCCGAAGAAAAAGGTCGCGGTCGAGCGAGTTGTGATGCGTCACGAAAGGCCGCGCGTGGCCGCCGCCAGGCACTTCTTGAAGCACCGGAGTGTCGACATCAAGGAAATCTCGCTCGTCAAGCAGGCCGCGCATCGCGGTGATGATCCGGGTGCGCGCCCTGAACACGTCACGCACCGCCGGGTTCGCGATGAGGTCGACATAGCGCTGCCGGTAACGGATCTCCACGTCTTTCAACCCGTGCCACTTCTCAGGCAGAGGGCGGAGCGACTTCGTCAGCAGCTGGAAGGACCGAACCTCCAGGGTGATCTCGCCGCGCCGCGTCTTGAAGATCGGGCCGGTGACGCCGATGATGTCGCCCGGGTCGAGATCGGCGAATCGGTTGAACTCCTCTTCGCCGAGCAGATCGCGACTCGCCATCAGCTGGATCCGCCCGTGGCCGGCCTGCAGGTCGGCGAACACCACGCCCCCCTGCAGCCGCTTGACCATGAGCCGTCCGGCCAGCGAAACCGGCTCGGTGCGCTCGCTTTCGCCCAGCAACGCTTTCGCGGCGACGGTTGTATTGGTGGGCCGGAATCCGCGCGAATAAGGATCGATTCCCGCCTTGCGCAACCGATCCAGCTTTTCGCGCCGGTCGCGCATCACCGCCGGCAAATCGAGCTCTGTCTCTTCCGCCACGATCGGAAAAGACTAAGGGCTACAGGGCTACTTCCTGTTCCTCGGCCGCCGGGAAGGCATTGACGTCTGCGCCGCCCGACTTCTGGTGGTTGCCCAGCGCCTCCTCAATCAGCCCATCGATGTCGGTGTCCGAGTGCACCGGGTCGTGGTGGAAGAACCCAAGCTCCTTCGCACCCGCCTGCTCGGCCAACGACAAGGCCTCTTCGTACGTCGAGTGCCCGAAACCGGCGTGGGTCTTGTACTCCTCGGTGCTGTACTGCGCGTCGTGAACGAGCAGATCCGCGTCCCGACACCAGTTCGCCATGTCCTTCAGGGTGCCGTTGTCCTGGTTGGCGAACATCGCGATCTCGTTATCTGTGGCAAAACAGAACCGAGAGGAACCCTCGTCGATCCGGTAGCCGAAAGTTGGTATCGGGTGCATCAAGAGGTGTGGCGTGATGCGGAGGGCGCCTACCTCAAACGTCTCACCAGGGTTGCGCTCGATGAATTCCATTTCGGCCGGCATGTGGCTGAGCCGCACCGGGAAGTAAGCCGGGTCCATCTGGTCGGCAAAGGCGGCCTGCAGCGACTTGGCGGATCCCGCGGGTCCGACGATCGTCAGGTGCGTGCCCGGGACGAAAGCCGGGAGGAAAAACGGGAAGCCCTGGATGTGATCGAGGTGGGTGTGCGTGATGAGCAGGTGGGCCTGTAGGGGGTCGGTTGGGCTGAAGCCGTTGCCCAGCTCTGCGATCCCGGAACCTGAGTCGATGATCAGGAGGTTGTTCTCGGCATCCCTGACCTCCACGCAGGTCGTGTTGCCTCCATATCTCAGCGTTCGCCGGCCCGGCGTCGGCCGGGTGCCCCGAGTGCCCCAGAACTTGATCCTCATCGGTCGGAGGTCACGTGGTAGATCTTCTTGTCGACGAAGACGTCGAGCAGGTCTTTGTCGAGCTTGCCCTCTTCGGCTTCGGCGTGAAGGATGTCGAGCGCAGTGCGCACCGGCACGGCTCGTTTGTAGGGCCGGTCCTGCGCGGTCAGCGCGTCGAAGATGTCTGAGATCGTCATCATCCGCGCCTGCACCGGGATCTGGTCTCCGGTGAGTCGCCTGGGATAACCAGACCCGTCGAGCTTCTCGTGGTGGCCATACGCAATCTCGGGGATCCCCCGCATCACGGGTGTCCACGGGATTTTGGTGAGGAAATGGAAGCTGTGCGTGACGTGTGATTCCATCTCGAGCCGCTCCTGCGGGTCGAGTGTTCCCTTGCGGATGCTCAGGAAGCGGAACTCCTGCGGATCGAGCATCGGGTGCGGCTTACCCGACATGTCGTAGTAGGTCTGCTGGGAGAGGAACTCGAGCATCGACGCCTTGTCCTCGGGCAGCACGCTCGGCTCGTTGGCCGACGCGATGCTCTGCACCCATTGATTCAGCTGTGCAAGCTCTTCCTCGAGGCGTTGGTCGATCTCGGCCAGCACCGTCGCGCTGCCGCGTCCGTTTCGCATCGCTTCGAGCTTTTCGGTCGCGTACTTGACCTGGACCGAGCGCTCGACGAACTCAAAACGTGACTGGATCACCTCGAGCTGCCCGGGCATCAGCTTTTTGGCCTTGATCAGGATGTGCTCGCGAACGCCGACCTTGCCGAAGTCGTGCAGGAGACAGGCGTAGCGCAGCTCTTTGAACTGGTCCTCTGTTAGGTGCACGTCGCGGTACTTGCCGGCGCCGAGGCCAGTCACGGCCACCGCCAGCGCCGTCGTCAACTTCTCAACGCGTCCTGAGTGGCCGGCAGTGCTCGGGTCTCTCTGCTCGATCGCGGTCACGCTTGCCTGAACGAACCCGTCGAACAAGGCCTGGATCGAATCGATGAGGTTCTTGTTGTCGAGGGCGACGGCCGCCTGGCTCGCGATCGATTCGATCATCTCCAGGTCTTCAGGCCGGAAGCTCACCACCTCGGCTTCGACCGAGTCCACCGTCAGGTGAGTGTCGAACTGCCGCTTGGCGTTGATCAGCTGGATCGCGCCCACGACCTCGTTGTTGTAGTTCCTCATGGGCACGGTCAGCATCGACTTGGTCCGGTAGCCAAACTGGGCATCGAAACCCTTGCCGCCCTGCGGCTTGCCCGGCGGCGGGTGATACGCGTCGTCGTAGATCTGGCTGCTGCCGACCGAAACCGTGTATCCGACCACCGACCGCTCATCGACCGGCACCTTGAAGGCCTGGTAGGTGTTGTCGATCGAGGTGTTCTGGCTCGAAGCCAGGAACAGCATCGGCTCGTCGTGGTCGCCGACGGTCTTCAGCCACAGGCTGGCGCCATCGGCGTTGGTCAGCTGGCGCATCGTCAGGAGGATGAAGTGCTGGAGCTTGGCGATGTCCTTCTCAGCCGACAGCGC
>DATHDR010000040.1:0-24653 GCA_035318965.1 Verrucomicrobiia bacterium
CGTCCCTTACCGCCGCGGCTCGGTGGCGGCGCTGATCACAAACGTGGTGCTCATCCTCCTCGGCGGCTTCTTCGTGCTGCCGATGCTCTGGATGGTCTTCGCGTCGATCGACTCCAATCCCGATTGGGCGATCAAGCTGCCGACCCTGACGTTCGCGAACTTCATCGACGTCATCGGCACCGCCGGCGCGCTCACCGCTTTCCGCAGCAGCCTGATCCTGGCCGGCACCACGACGGTCATCACGACCGTCCTCGCAGTGCTGGCGGCCTATCCGCTGTCGCGCATGCACATCCCGTTCAAGCGCTCGTTCATGCTGGCGATCCTTTTTGCCTCAGGCCTTCCCGTCTCGATGCTGATCGTCCCCGTGTACCAGATGTACGTGTACTTCGGCTGGCTGGACTCGCTCTACACAACGGCGCTATTTCTTGCGGCAAGCTCGCTGCCTTTCGCGATCTGGCTGATGAAGAACTTCATCGATGCCGTCCCGGTCGAGCTCGAGCACGCTGCCGCCATCGACGGCGCGAGCACCTTCCGCATCCTGCGCCAGCTCGTGCTTCCTCTGACCATCCCCGGCATCGCGGTCACGGCGATCTACACCTTCATCAGCGCCTGGGGCGCCTTCGTCATCCCCTTTGTGCTGAACAGCAGCCCGGACGACCAGCCAGGTCCGATCGAGATCTACAACTTCATGGGCTCGCACGGCCTCTTCAAGTTCGGCGACCTCGCTGTCTTCTCGCTTCTCTTCTCGCTTCCGGTAATCGTCCTGTACCTGTTCATGTCGCGCTACTTCAGCGGCGCGTTCAGCTTCAGCGGCGCGGTGCGTGGCTGACATGCAGTCCCACGTCAAGTTCGAGGGCGTGCACAAGCTTTTCGGCGCCGAGACGGCGGTCGAGGATCTGAACCTCACGGTGGAAGCCGGCGAGTTCATGGTGCTGGTCGGCCCGTCGGGCTGCGGCAAGACCACCACGCTGCGAATGCTCGCCGGCCTCGAGCGCCCTTCGTACGGCCGCATCCTCATCGGCGACAAGCTCGTCAACAACGTGCCTCCACGTTTTCGCGACGTGGCGATGGTCTTTCAGAGCTACGCCCTTTATCCGCATATGAACGTGTACGACAACCTTGCCTTCGGCATGCGCGCGCGGGGCGCGGCCCGCACCACAGTTGACGAGCGGGTCAAGGAGACGGCGGAGGTCCTCGGCCTGGGTCAGCTGCTCAAGCGGCGTCCGTCGGAGCTGTCAGGCGGCCAGCGCCAACGAGTTGCTCTCGGCCGCGCGCTGATCCGCCAGCCCCAGGTGTTCCTCATGGACGAACCACTGTCGAACCTCGACGCAGGGCTTCGAGTCCAGATGCGCGCCGAGCTCAGCCGGCTCCACGACCGGTTCCGCGTCACCACGATGTACGTCACCCACGATCAGGTCGAGGCGATGACGATGGGAGACCGCATCGCCGTGATGAACCAGGGGCGGCTTCAGCAGGTCGACGTGCCCGAGACGCTGTATGACAGCCCGGCCAACCACTTTGTCGCCGGCTTCATCGGCTCGCCCCGAATGAACTTCGTGCCAGGTCAGATCACGACTCTGGAAGGCAAGACGGCTGTGAGGTTCCTGGGCGTCAAGGCCCCGCTGAGCAGCTCGTCGAGGCTGGCGGACGGCGTGTCCGACGGCGCGGTCACCGTCGGCATCCGGCCCGAGGACCTGATGTGGCGACCCGCGGCCGGACCGGACGCGGTGGTCACCCTCGCCGCAGAGGTCGATGTGGTCGAGCCGATGGGCCACGAGGCCTACGTGACCGCTCTGTGCGCAGGCGAGACGGTCACGTCCCGATTCCCTCCCCGCTCGGGGGTACGCACTCGCGAGCGGGTTGAGCTGGCGCTGAATCCTGCGCGACTCCATCTGTTCGACGCCCAGTCGGGGGATTCGATCCTCCAGAGACCAGCAGCCAGCAGCGCCGAAGCCTTGAGGTCCATGAGGGAGGCGTGGATCGAAGGGTCACCGGCGGCGAGTCACCGTGATCACAGGGCACCGGGGGTGCCATCGCAGTCGGAGGAAAAATCATTTGATGGGAGGTAATGCGTTGAGAAACCCGCGTCAACGGTTCGGCGTTTGGTCAGCACTCATGGCGCTGCTGCCGGCAGCGTTCTTGATGGGCTGCGGCAACCAGTCCACGTCGACGACCGCGACAGACGACATGACCGGCGAGATCACCGTGGCCTACTCCACCACTTACGTCTTCGACTCTGACGAAACGTCAGTGATCTGGTGGAACAAGGTCAAGAAAGAATTCGAGGCGGCTTACCCGAAGGCGAAGCTGAACCTGCAGGGCTTCAACGGCACCGACGTCGACCTCGTCAACAAGGTCGCTCTCGAGTACAAGAACCCGTCGACGACCCCGGACGTCTTCATGCTGCCGTCCGGTTACGTCGGACAGTGGGTCGGCTCCGACTACCTCCTGCCTCTTGACTCGTTCGTGAACGACGCGACCAAGGCCCCGTTCTGGAGCTCGTTCCCGAAGGTCATCCAGGATGAGAGCCGGATCAACGGCAAGGTCTACGCCGTCAATACCGGCGAGAACAACTCGGCCATTTACTACAACACATCGATGCTGCAGAAAGCCGGCATCTCAGTGCCCTGGACACCGAAGAACTGGGATGAGCTGCTCACCGCTGCTCGAGCGGTGAAGAAAAGCGGCCAGAACGTTGTTGCGTTCTGGGCTCCAGCCGGGACGAGCGCGGGTGCCGGCGGCGTGCTGCAGGGCAGCGCGAACATGGTCTACGGATCCTCAACGCCGACGATTTTCGACTACAAGACCAACAAGTGGGTCGTCGACAGCCCAGGGCTGAGAGAGGTATTCCAGTTCTACAAGAGCGTCTACTCGGAGGGCCTCGGCGGCTCGACATCGGACCTCTTCTCGCCGAAGGCAGTGGGCCGGCCTGTCGTTCTTCTGAAGGATCACCAGATGGCGATCGCCATCGGGTCCAACTGGTTCGCGGACGCATGGACCGAAGACAACCGGCACTGGGCGACCGCGGCTCAAGAAGCCAGCGCGGTGCCGATTCCAACCTCACACGGCCAGGCTCCCGGCAGCGCCAGCACGCTGGGAGGATGGGCCGTCGCCATCTCCAAGATCACCAAGCACCCAGAGCTCTCGTGGGGCTTGATCAAGATCATGCAAGGCGATGACAACCAGACCTACATCGCCAACCGCGCGGGCTTCGTCCCGCCGAGCCAGACGGTCGCCAAGTCCCTTGGCTACCTCGAGTTCGCCCCTCCGTTCAACAAGGCGTTCGGCGACGCGCTGCCGAACTCAAGGCTGGTCCCTTCCGAGCAGGAGGGCTACCCCGCGTGGGTGCAGGGCATCGGCCAGGCGACCGGCCAGATCGCCACTGACCCCAATACGTCGGTCGATGCTGCGATCAAGATCCTGCATGACACAGTCGCCAATCAAGTCGGCGCGGATAAGGTCGAAACACTGAAATAGCTCTTTAAGGACAGGGGCGGTCGCACGCCCCTGTCCTTCCCATCACATACAAGGAGATCGGCCTCAAGCCATGTACTCGGGACCCGTGATCGACTGCGACGTCCACCACGCTCGGAGCACTGACGCCGAGCTGATCCCATACCTGTCGCGCGGGTGGCGGGAATACGTGAGCGATCGCGGCCGTGCCGGCACGGTGCCGCTGACCGTGCAGGACGGGTTTCCCAACCCCCACGGGTTCATGCGCGCCGACACCTACCCGGAGGGTGGGGGGGAGCCGGGCTCCGACTACCCGACCATGCGGGCGCAGCTGCTTGACGCGCGCGACGTCAGGCGGGCGATCCTGACCTTCGGCGACGACAGCCACCTTGCCGGCCATCACAACCCGTACTTCGCGACCGAGCTGGCGCGTGCCTGCAACGACTGGAGCATCGATCGATGGCTGGCCCAGGACCCGCGCCTCCTGTCTTCGATCATGGTCGGCAGCCAGCTGCCCGACGTGGCCGCGGCCGAAGTTCGCAGACACGCGGCAAACCCACGGATGGTCCAGGTCATGCTCGTCGACAACCCGTTCGGGTACGGCTTCGGGCACCCGGTGTTCCATCCCATCTACGCCGCCGCCGAAGAGACCGGCAAGCCGGTCGCGATCCACGGAGGCGCCGGAGGGTGGGCGAACCCGCCAAGCACCGGCGGCGGCAGCGTCAACACGTATTTCGAGACCCACGTGCTGTGGCCGCAGGCGATCCAGACCCACCTCGTGAGCTTCATCGCGCATGGTGTGTTCGAGAAGTATCCAAAGCTGCGCCTGGTCCTGGTCGAGGGCGGCTCGGCCTGGATCCCGAGCCTGCTGTGGCGCTTCGACACCGAGTTCAAGGGATTGCGGCGCGAGGTCCCGTGGCTCAAGCGGCTGCCGAGCGAGTACTTCGCCGAGCACGTATGGGTCAGCAGCCAGCCGCTCGAGATCTCTCCCAAGCGCGAGCACATCATCGAGCTGATCAAATCGATGCGGCTCGAGGACAAGCTCGTCTACTCGTCCGACTATCCGCACTGGGACGCGGATGAGATCGAGTACCTGTCCACGCGGCTTCCGGCCGAGTGGCACAGCCGGCTCTTCTTCGACAACGCATGCCGGCTTTACCAATGGAAGGCTGACGAGCTCGGTAAACCCGCCGCGGTCGCCGAAACCGCCAAGTGAAAGTAGACGTGGGGCCCGTTGCCGATTTCGAGGATCGGCGGTTCCGGATCGTGACAGCGGGCGACCACGAGGTCGGCGTTCTGCGCTGGCAGGATCGCTTTTTCGCGGTGCACAACCGATGCCCGCATCAGAGGGGTCCGCTGTGTCTCGGCGTGGTGAGTGGGCGGCTGCACGGAAGCGTGCCGGGCTCGATGGAGGTGGACGACGAGACCCCGGTGATCGCGTGCCCCTGGCACGGCTGGGAGTTCGACCTGGAGCGCGGCCAGGCGCTGTGGGAAGAGGGCTATGCGGTCAAGGTGGTGCCAGTCCGAATCGAAGACGGTCGAGTCCTGCTGGAGATCGGAAAGAACCACGCGGAGTGAATGATCGTCCGTTCCCCCGCAGGGGGAAGGTGGCCGGCCGCAAAGCAGGGTCGGCCGGATGGGGGAGGCCCCTACTGCTACCTACGCCACGGTATGAGTGCTGACGGTGTACCTCGCGATCCGCTCCTCGTCCAGCACGAGCCCGAAGCCCGGCCGATCGGGCACCCGCACACAACCCTGGTCGTCGATCGTGAGCTTCTCCATCAGCATCTGGTCCCGCGCGGCCGCCGTCCAACCGCTCGGTGGATCGTGCGGAAACTCGAGGAAAGGACAGTTCGGGATCGCTGCCGCAAGGTGGAGGTTGGCCATCAGCCCGATCCCGTTGCCCCACGTGTGCGGCGCCATCTCGAGCCCGGCGAGCTCGGCGAGGGACGCGATCTTGCGCATCTGCCCGACGCCCTCCGACAGCAGCGCGTCCGGCTGGAGGATGTCATAGCAGCCGCGGTCGATCAGCAGCTTGAACTCGTGGAGTCCGTGGTTGTCTTCGCCGCCCGCGATCGGTAGCCGGTCCAATTTGTCGCGGAGGCGGCGCAGGCCGTCGTAGTCGTGTCGGGGAAGTGGTTCCTCGAGCCATCTCACGTTCAATCGCTCGAGTTCACGCCCGACCGTCAGCGCCATCGGAAAGCCCCACGCGTGATGGCCGCCGTGGCCTGGTTCCACTCCTGCCTGGTTGGCGTCGACCATGATCTCGATCCGATCGCCGACTGCGGCCCTGACCGCCTCGACCACCTTGAGGTCCTCGCGCGGGTCTGGCAGGTGAAAGCGGAACTTGACCGCGCGGTATCCCTCTTCCAGCATCCGCTGCACGTCCTCCACCCGCTCCTTCGGTGAGCGGATCTCGGCGGTCGCGCAGTAAGCGGTGACCCGGTCGGAGTAGCCGCCCCACAGCCGTGCGACCGGCAGGCCTGCGATCTTGCCGACTATGTCCCACAAGGGCATCTCCATGCAGTACACGGGCGCGCCGAGGATCTCCGCGTCGCGAATCACGGGCACGAGGCGCTCGATGTAGGTCGGGTCCTGGCCGATGAAGTACGGCGCCACGAACCGCTCGATGGCAATGGCGGCCTCGAGCCCGGCGTGCGCTGCGCCGACGCCGGTCATGCCCTCGTCGGTCTCGACCTCGACCAGGACCATGAGCAGGTTGGGCTGGTTCCGGCCGCGTGCCCATGCGGGGTGGAACTCGCGTTCCAGCGGAAAGTCCACTACCCGGCATGTGATCCTCTCGATCTTCACGCGCGAACGAGCCCGCAGAGGAGCCGTGCCGATTCCAGCACCGACTCGTCGACCGGGACGAATGGATCCTCGTACTCGATGCTGATCGTGCCGCTGAACCCTTGGTCTGTGAGCAGGGCGACAAATCGACCCCACCACTCTTCGTCGTGGCCGCGCCCGACCGTGGCGAAGTTCCACGGCATGTCGTCGGGAGGATTCGGCCAGCGGTTGTCGAGGATGCCGTTGAGCGCGAGGCGCTGCTCGTGAATCGTGGTGTCTTTTCCGTGGACGTGCCCGATCCGGTCGCCCAACGCCTGCACGATGGCTAGCGGGTCCATGGACTGCCAGAAAAAGTGGCTCGGGTCGAGGTTGACGCCAAGGTTGGACCCGAGCTGCCGGATCCGGCCGAACGTCTCGAAGTTGAAGACGAAGGTGCCCGGGTGCAGCTCGAAGCAGATCATCACCTGAGGGTGCTCGATGCGCGCGTACTCTGACATCTCGCTCCAGTAGGGAGCGACTCGCTCGCGCCACTGCCATTCGGCAATGCGCTCGAGGTCCGGAAGCCAGCCGCCGCCCGAGAAGTTGGGTGCAAAGCGATCGGAAGCGTCCGCGCCTGGGCATCCAGACATGGCCACGACGCGGTCGACCCCGAGCAGCGCCGCCAGGCGGATCGCCTTGCGCAGGTCGCCGTCGTGGCGTCGCGCGGTCGCCGGGTTGGGATGCAGGGGATTGCCCGAGACGTTCAGTGCAGAAACTTTCAGCCCGGCGTGGTCGAGCACGGCCTGCCACTGGCGGCGGGCGCGGGTGTTGCCGAGCAGCTCATCCAGGTCGCAGTGAGGGGCGCCGGAGTAGCCGCCGACGCCGATCTCGAGGTCCTGGATCAGGCCTGTCCGGGCAGACCAGCCGGCGACCTCTTCGAGGCTGCGGTCGGGCATGGCGTCAGTGAGCAGGCCAATTCGGATGGCGGAATTGGAGCGTTCCAAATTCGCCCCACCGTATTGCCTGCGCGGCGCTTTGTCAATCGAAATTGCCGCCGAATCAGCCGTAGCGCGCAACGGTGTGCCGCTCGACGAGCTCCTCGTCCAGCGTGAAGCCGAAGCCCGCGCCGCCCGGGACGGGGACGCACCCGTCAGCGTCGATCCACGGCTTTTCGACCAGCATCTGGCTCAGGGCCGAGGCGGGCCAGCCCGGCGGCTCGTGCGGAAACTCGAACCACGATGAGTTGACGATCGAGGCGACCAGGTGCAGGTTGGCGAGCAGCCCCAGGCCATGGGTCCACGTGTGCGGCGCCATCAGCTGGCCCGAGGCTTCAGCCAGCGCGGCGACCTTGCGCAGCTGATACACGCCCTCCGAGAGGACGGCGTCCGGCTGGAGGACGTCATAGCAGCCCTGCTCGATGAGCAGCTTGAACTCGTGGACGCCGTGGTTGTTCTCGCCGCCGGCGAGTTGCAGCGGGCCGAGGCGATCCCGAAGCCGGCGCAGGCCGGCGTAGTCGTGACGCGGCAGCGGCTCCTCCAGCCATACCACGCCAAGGCGCTCGAGCTCGAGCGCCACTCCGAGCGCTGTTTGGAAGTCCCATTGAGCATGCCCTCCCCAGCCGGGCGCCGGCCCGGCCTGGTTGGCGTCGACGAGGATGGCAAGGCGGTCGCCGAGCTCGCGGCGCACCGCTTCGACCACTTTGATGTCGTCACGAGGGTCATCGGAGTGGAAGCGCAGCTTCACCGCTTTGAAGCCGTCGTCGAGGATGCGATGACAATCCTCGAGCCGTTGCTCAACCGGCCGCACCTCGCCCGTCGCGCAGTAGGCGGGCACGCGGTCGGTCGACGCGCCCCACATCTTCGAGACCGGCAGCCCGGCGACCTTGCCCGCGATGTCCCACAGCGCGGTCTCGATGCAGTAGACGGGCGAGCCGAGAATCTCCGCGGCTTTGAGCAGGCCGGTGAGGCGCTCAGGGGCGGCCGCATCCTCGCCGATCAGATGCGGCGTGACGAAGCGATCGATCGAGATCGCGGCTTCGGCACCGGCCTCGGCTGCTGTCAGCCCGGTGATTCCAGACTCGGTCTCGACCTCGACCAGCGTGATGACCAGGTTGCGCTGGACCTGGTTTCGGCCCCACGCCGGTCGAAAATCTGAAGGCAGCGGAAGGTCGACGACCCGCGAGCGAACGCGAGTGATTCGGCTATCGCGCGGCGTCGAGCGTTCCACCGCGAGCAATCCTAGGGGCGCCAGGGGTTCGGTGAACCCCGGCGCCCACCCAATAAGCTTTCGCCGATGAGGATTGTGGCCGGCAACATCTTCTCGTGGCTGGTCACTGCACTCTTTGGTGTGATCACGCTCGCGCTTGCGTTTGAGAGCTGGGCGCTGCTCACCGGCAACAAGCCGATCTCCGACTACATCAGACCCGCTGTCCACTCCTACCCGGGCTACGCGTTTGTGATCGCTATCGTGATCGGGATCCTGCTCGGGCACTTTTTGTGGGGCCCGGAGTACGGGCGAACATCGCCCGCAGGCAAGCCGAGGTGAATTTCAGCGCCGAAGCCATCCTGTCGCTGATCGCGACCGCCGGCGCATTCATCGCATTCCTGCTGATGCTCCAGGAGTCCATCGCTCTCAGCCGTGGAACAGACCCGGTGAACAACGGTGTCCGCTCCTTCGGACGCCGGTTTCCTCGCTTCACCTATGCGCTGGCGGTCGTCATCGGGATGGTGCTCGGCCACCTTCTTTGGCCGTAGATACATCCGTCGCCGCGCAGGCGCAGAAGACTCAGTGGAGCGGAACGGCAATGGTGCTGGCGTCGGCCACTGCATTCGGAAGCCTTGCGATCTTCGCCAAGCTTGCCTACGCGTCCGGGCTCGGGACCGAGCAGACTCTGGCGTTCAGGTTCCTGCTCGCCGCGATCGGGATGTGGATTCTCGCCGTGATCATCGGCCAGAGCCCGCTGCGACTCCAGCGCAAACAGCTCATCGCCCTGTTCGGATTGGGTGCGATCGTCTACACCGGCCAGTCGCTGACCTACTTCATCGCCTTGCGGTCCTTGCCCGCCTCGCTGGTCGTGCTCATCGCCTACATCTATCCGAGCCTTGTCGTGCTGGCCGGGTGGGTGTTCTTGAGCCGCTCAGTCTCGGTATGGCACTGGGTTGCGCTTGCAGCGAGCTTCGCCGGCGTCGCGTTGCTGGTCGGAGGGGCGCGATTTCAGCTCTCGTGGGCGCTGGTTCTCGCGATCGCGTCGCCGACGATCTACACGGGGTACATCCTCATTGGAGAGCGCGTCATGAGCTCAACGCCCGCGATCGCCGCAAGCGCCGTGATCATGAGCGGGGCGGCCATCGCGTTCTGTTTGCTCGCCGCGCTGAACCACGAGCTCGCCCTGCCCCGAAATGCGAGCGGGTGGGCGGTCGGTGTTGGGATCGCAGTCATTCCGACGATGGTGGCCATCTCGTTGTTCATGGCCGGCCTGCCTCGGGTGGGCGCCGCGCGCGCCGCTCTGCTCAGCACGTGGGAGCCTGTGGTCACTGTCCTTCTCGCCGTGCTGGTGCTCGGCGACCGGCTTTCGGTCGTGCAGGTCATCGGAGGGGTGCTCGTGATCGTCGCGGTCCTGCTCGTCCAGGCCGCGCACCTGTGGCGGCCGGGAGTGCAGAACGCGCTTAAGTAGTAGGCGCTAGCTTCTCTTGATCACGATCACGGAGATGTCGTCGGCGGCGCGGTCGATGCGGTCGGCTGAGTTTTTGATGTGGCGGTAGATCTCCCTCGACTTCAGGATCTGGCTGATCTCGTCCCCGCTGTCGAAAAGGTGGCCGACCGCCTGGTGATAGAGGCCGTCGATCCTGTTCTCAGAGCGCTTGGCTCTGACCGCATGCTCGGAGGCGACTCCCGGATGGTCGAGCAGCTCGCTCACCGCCGCTCGGATGTGGCGCGCGCCTTCAACAAGGACCACCGCCATCTCGTGAAGTCCTTCCGGGGGCGCGATCTTGTAGATCGAGAGCTCGATCGCGGTCTCGTTGGCTGCATCCAGGATGTCGTCGATCGCGCGCGAGAGGGCGAACAGATCCTCGCGGTCGAACGGCGTCGCGTACGTGCGGGCGAGCTCGTCGATCAGGATCCTGCGCTTCGAGTCGCCCTCGCGCTCGATCTCTTTGATCTCTTCGATGAAGGCGTCGTTCGCGGTGGGTTGGCGACCGAACTTTTCGAGAGACTGCAGCGCACGAATCGTCAGGTCGGCCTGTTCGGAGAGCAGCTGGACGAACCGCCTGTCGTTTGACCTTCCAAGCGCCTTGATGGTGCGGCCGATGCTCATGGGGCCACGCCTGCAATCCTGGCCGAAAAGTGCAGAGCCGCGGCGACGACGAATGCGAGCGGCAACGTCAAAAGCCAGCTGAATAGCAGCTCGCGCACGATTCCCCACCGCACCGACGAGGCACGTTGCGCCGCACCGACGCCGACCAGACCGCCGTCGATGGTCTGCGTCATGCTGACTGGCGCGCCGCCCGCCGCGAGGGCTGCGACGACGCTGCCCGAAGCGAGCTGCTGGGCAAACGCCTGCACCGGGCGAACTTTCAGCACACCAAACCCGATCCGGCTAGCCACGCGCCAGCCACCGACCAGTGCACCCACGTAAAAGAATACGAATGCGCCAATGATAGGGAGCGGACTTGAAAACGACACCTGTTGATGGTCCGCAAACGAGAGGCTGACCGCGATCAGTCCGACAGACTTCTCCATGTCATTGGCGCCGTACGCAAACGCCTGGATGGCGGCGGTCAGCAGCTGGAGCCGCGCCAGCCTGAGCAGTGCGGCATGCGGCTGCGTACCCAGCAGCCTGCGAATCGCCCAGTAAATGCCGAGGGCGAGCAGGCCTCCGCCGAGCACCGAAACCGGCATCCCGATCAGCACGCGACCGACGCCTTCCCAATGGATCTGGGACCGACCATCTGACGCGAGGGCCCAACCGAGCATGCCGCCGACAAGAGCCAGGGTCATGCTCGTCGGAATGCCGACACGCCACGACAGCAGGACGACCGACAGAGAAGACAGAACGATGAGCACGTAGCCGAGCTCGCCCTGCCCGCCCAGGTCGATGACGTTGGTCCCGATCGTCCGCGCGACGGCGGTGCCCAGGATGACGGGGCCGGCAAGGCTGATCAGCAGCAAAAGGGCGGCCATCGGAGGGCTTATGACGCGACCCGACGTGAATGACGCAAGGAGGTTTCCGCCGTCGTTGAAGCCCGAGATCAGGCCGAACGCACAGGCCGCGACAAGCGGAGCCAGCGCTAAAAGAGTCAAGCGAGCAGCATCGTAAAGGGCGCAGTTGGAGAGGGTGCGCTATGAAGCGGCGAGGCGGTCGCGAAGCGCACAAAGAATGGGGTGCATCTCGTGCGCGCCATGCACCCTCGAGGTGTCGATGACCCACTCGCGCTTCGCCAGCAAAAATGGATGCAGCTGCTCACCCCCAATTGACCCGTGGCCGCCATCCTGGTTCTCGAAGTTCACCTGCTTGCCTTCGACAAAGGCGCCAAACAAGATGAGGTCGCCCGAATTCTCAAAAGAGTTCAGCCGCGAGAGCTGCTCCTGCAGGATGTCCTCATCGTCGTATCGCGCGAGCAGCGCCTTCAGGTCGTCCTCTTCGAGCACGGACCCGCCGTTCAAGAACACGTCGCGGTTGCCGTCGCGCGCCATAACCAGCGCGATCTTCTCCAGGCTGGAGAGAGCGCCTGCCAGGTCGGGATGGCTCGCCGTCAGCTCGCCATAGCCTTGCCGCCGGTCTCGGTCTGCGAAATAGATGTGTGCCAGGCCGCCCGAGCAGGTGACGTTGACCTGGCCTCGAGCTTCAGCCTCGGGCGGCCCGTAGGCCTTGCCCTTCATCTCCTGCACGCGAAATCCCGGCAACAGCCCGGCGATCACCTCGCCCACGCTGGGAGCGCCGTCCGCGTTGAAGGGTACGGTCTCGATCTGGCCGTGGTCTGAGAGGACGACGAGCTCGTAACGATCGCCCCGAGCCTGCGCGATCTTGCTGATCGAGTGATCGACATGCTTCAAGATCTGGAGCGAAGTCGGGTCGTCGGGCCCGAAGGCATGCCCGGTCTCATCAAAGGCGTAGAAGGCCGAGTAGATCGGGGAATACCCCTCCCGCATCGCTTTGACCACCGCATACCGTGTCAGGTGGTGGACGAAGATCTCTTCCAGCGCGTTGCTGATGACGTACGCGCGGGCTGGGTGCTTGCCTTTCGTTCTTGCCTCGGTGTATTCGCGCGCCATCCGAACGAGTGTCATCGCCGCCTGCCACGCCCAGTCGCCGATGTGCAGCGGGTTGGCGAGGTAGGGGAGGAGCACGTTCCACGCCGAGCGAGACCTCTCGTCTTTGGAATAGCTCCGATCCTGATAGGCGATGCCGAAGTCGTCCTTGGCGCCAGCTGGGTAGCAGGCGGCGATGCAGGCGCCGTCCTGCGTCAGCGGCCGGCAGCCGTGGAAGTACTTGTCCGCGACCCTCTTGAATGACGACCGCGGTCCGAACTGCACGAGGATGCGCTGCTCGCGGTCCCACCAGCGAAAGCTCGGTATCTCTGAGTTGTCGCCGTACAGGATGCCGGCCTGCACAAACGGAGTCGTCGACGGGACGCCACATCGATAGCGGTGAACGGCATAACCCTCCTCGTTGATCAGGTGCTGGGTGAAGGGCATGTCGCCCTCGCGCAGCGCCTCCTCCAGCGAATCGGCGCCAAGCCCGTCGATGTGCATCACGACGAGGTGGCGCCCCACTCTAACTTCGGCCCGTGAACTCGGCGTCGACGAAGACCGGCCGGTGATCCGACGCTCTGAGGTCGAGCGCCCACGCGCGAGACGTGAATGGGAGCTCTGCGCGGAGGAATATCGCGTCCAGCTTTTGCGCGGTCCAATGCGTGCGTCTGACCTCGCGCGTGACGTCAACCATCCCCGCCGCGCTCGCAGCGGCCGCGAGCCTGCGCCAGAGCTGCAAGCCCGGCGGGCCGAATGTGTTCAGGTCGCCGGCCACCACGGTGACCGGGACCTCCTGGCGGGTGGCCATGTCGGTGATCACCGCCCCCAGCTGCTCGAGCTTGTGTGCAAAACCGATCATGTCAAGATGCACCACATAAACGCGCAGGGCCGCCGATTCGGCCCGAATCGCGATTCGTTGCTGCGGCGCGATTGCACGCAGCAAGGTGCGCTCTGCGCGTGTCATCCGCGCAGAGGCTGGGCTGCTCAACGAGACGATCTGGGGTTCCCCGGGATCGAACGCGTCGCGACGCCAGATCAGCGCGTTCGCTTGCTCGGAGCCGCGGTGGAGCTGGGCCGTTGCCTGGAAGTGGTCGTAGCCGGCACCCAGGGCTTCCGCGATCCGCGCCGCATCGCGCCGTCCGGCGTGCACCGACGCCTCCTGCAGACATAGAAGGTCGAGGCCCTGGAAGTCGTCGCGGCTCCGGACTGCGTCGATCACCGCGTCCAGCCGCAGCCCGAGCTGGATGTTCCAGGTGCACACCCGCACTCGCCCAGTATCAGGAGAATGTGCTGATGCCATATACCACGGACCTCAAAAGCATCCAGGCCCCGCTGAAAGACAAGTACCGGTCAGATCCCAGCTCAGCCCTTGTCGTGACCGCGGCCCAGAGCGTCCCGAGCGACCTATCGGATCCTCGGCATTGCACCGTGGCGCCAACTGAGTTTCCGGAGGTGACAATCCGCGCCGGCCTTCATCCGGCCGCGGGCGGCGCCGGAGACACTCCATGCTCGGGCGACATCCTCGCGAGCGCGCTGGCCATCTGCGAGGAGAGCACCCTCCGCTCTGTCGCCGCGAACATGGGCGTCGAGCTCGAGTCTGTCCACGTCGACGTTCGCATCCACTGGGATTTCCGCGGCACGATGGCCACCGATCGCGACGTACCTGTAGGCGCGACCGGCATCGAGATGCACACTAAAGTCAAGGTGAAAGACGGAGTCGACCCGGAACGTGCGAAACGACTCCTGTCGAGCGCCGAGCGCTACTGCTCGACACTTCAGACCCTGCGTCATGGGGTCGAGGTTGCTTCCGACTTCTCGCTGGAATGAATCCTTTTGAGCAGCTCGACTACCTGTACACGCCGAGCAGCGATGTCGCCGCGGATGCGCGCTACTTCGTCGACGTCCTCGGCGGACGTCTCGGCTTTGCCGTCGAGGGGATGGGAGCGCGCGTGGCAATGGTCGAGCTCACGGGCGGCCCGCCGCACGTCCTGCTGACCGATCACCTGGAGGGTGATCGCCCGATCTACATCTATCGGGTGAGCGACCTGAAGAAGGCGAGCGCCGAGCTGAAAAAGCGCGGCCTGAAAAAGCAGCACAGCCTGGAGATTCCAATGGGCCCCTGCTCGTCGTTCGTCACCCCCAGCGGCCATCGCATCGCGCTGTACGAGCTCGCCAGGCCCGGGGTGCTCGACCATTTCATGGGGCGCAAAGACTTCTAGAGTTGTACCGGTGACAGTTGCTCGATGACGACCAAGCGCTGGATCCTCGTCGCGGCGGTGCTTGGTTCCGGGATCGTATTTCTCGACTCGACGGTCGTCAACGTCGCGCTCCCCCGCATCGGCCGCGAGCTTCCACGCTCTTTCCTCGGGGTCCTGGAAGGCCAGTCGTACGTCTACAACGCGTACCTGCTCACACTGAGCGCGCTGCTCATCCTGGCTGGCGCGCTGAGCGACTTTTACGGCCGAAAGCGAATGTTCCTGTACGGCCTCGTCGGCTTCGGCGCCACCTCGGTGCTGTGCGGCCTTGCTCCCACCACAGAGCTGCTGGTCCTGTTTCGCATCCTGCAGGGCGCAGCGGGCGCGATGCTGGTGCCCGGCTCTCTCGCGCTGCTGACCGCGAACTTCTCAGGCGAAGAGCAGGGCCGCGCTTTCGGAGTTTGGGCAGGCGCGTCGGGGGCGACCACCATCCTCGGGCCCGTCATCGGCGGCCTGCTTGTGGACACCATCTCGTGGAGGGCGGCCTTTCTCATCAACGTCCCGTTGATCGTCGTGGCCGTCTGGGCCACCTGGAACCACGTCCCCGAAAGTCGGGACGAGCAGGCCACCGCGGACTTCGACTGGCTCGGCGCGGTGGTCGTCGCCCTGGCGGTCGGTGGGCTTGCCTTCGGCGCCATCTACGGACAGCAGAGGGCATGGCGGGACCCGGTCGGATACATCGCGTTGGCGGTTGGAGTCGTGGCGAGCATCGCGCTGCCGATCCTGATGAAGCGCTCGAAGCATCCGCTGATCCCGCTCGACCTGTTCCGCTCGCGAAACTTCGCTGTGACCAACCTGTCGACACTGTTGATCTACGGCGCCCTCTACGTGACTTTCTATTACCTGGTGATCTTCCAGCAGGGCACCATCGGCTACAGCGCTGCGGCCGCCGGCGCGGCTGGAATTCCCGGCACTCTTTTCCTGATCTTCTTTTCGGCTCGGTTCGGGAGCCTGGCTGCGAAATACGGTCCGCGCTGGTTCATGGCCGCGGGCCCGTTGATCATGGCGCTGGGCGTTCTGTGGTTTGCGCGAGTTCCTTCCAGCAGCACGCCATGGAAGCTCGAGCTGTCGAGTCCCAATACCTACCTTCCTCCGCTTTCGTACTTCACCGACTTCCTGCCGGGTTCGATCCTCTTCGGTATTGGCCTGATGATCCTGGTCGCACCGCTCACGACTGCGCTGATGACGTCCGTACCGGTGAGGAACTCGGGGGTGGGTTCGGCGATCAACAACGCGATCTCGCGAGTGGGGCCGCAGCTGGCCGGAGCTTTGATCTTCGTCTTTCTCACGGCTAACTTCTACGCGACGCTCGCTTCACGCTTGCCAGGCGTCGACGTTTCGTCGAGCAGCTTTCGCAACACAGTGAGCCCGCTCAACACACCGCCCGATCCAAGTCTGGTCGGAGTGGTGCGAGACGCCTCGACCTCGTCATTCCATCTCGCGATGCTGGTCGGCGCCGGCCTCCTCCTCGTGGGCGCGCTGGTGAACGCGATCGGCATCAGAAACGCAGACAGCCTCGAGCGCCAGGGGGCGGCCAAGAGCGAGCCGGTCACGCAAGCCGGGGCGTAGGGCGCGACTGCGCATTAACAAGGTATGAGCCGCTTTCGAGAGGAGATCGGCGAGCAGCCGCTGCTGGCCTCGCGCATGCTCGTGGAGAGCCGCGGCGCTGTAGCGTCGATCGCGGCGCGACTCAGCACATACAGGCCGCGAGGCTTTGTCATCGTTGCCAGGGGCAGCTCCGATCATGCGGCGCTCTATGCGAAATATCTATTCGGCGTTCGCAACCACATGATGGTCGCGCTCGCCGCGCCGTCGCTCTTCACCAGCTATGGCAGCCCTCCGTCTCTCGACGGGCAATGTGTGATCGGCATCTCGCAGTCGGGGGTTTCCCCGGACGTCATCGCGGTGATCGATGAAGCTGTGCGTCAGGGCGCCGTAACCGTTGCGCTGACCAACGACCCGGGCTCGCCGCTGGCGCAGGCAGCCGAGCTAGTCTTTCCGCTGGGAGCGGGCCCGGAACGCAGCGTTCCTGCCTCCAAGACCTACATCGCCAGCCTGCTGGCCCTCGCGCTGATCTCCCAGGCGCTGGACCCCGATGCTTCCTTCGAGGCGGCGCTCGGCCAGGTTCCGCCGGCCCTTGCGGCTGTCCTCGAGCAGGACGGCGAGCTGGACCGCGTGGTACCAGCGCTGCTGGGCGCACGAGCGATCGTGCTCGGACGCGGTTTCAACTTCTCGACCGCGGAGGAAATCGCGCTCAAGCTCACCGAGACGAGCTACGTGCTGGCTCGTGCGTGGTCGGTGGCGGATTTCGAGCACGGGCCGATCGCGGTCGTCGAGCCGGGGTTCCCGGTCGTCCTGGTGGATGGCCGGGGACAGGTGTCCGCCGACGTCCAATCGATCGGACGGCGCCTGACCGATCACGGCTGCCGGATTATCCGGCTGCTCGATGGCACCGGGGACGACAGCCATCAGGAGGCGACCGTCAGCCTCGACTCTGGGCTGCCGGAAGAGCTGACCCCGCTGACGCTTGGCGTGCTCGGGCAGCTGCTCGCGCACCGCGTGGCCCTGGCGCGCGGGATCGATCCCGACCGCCCGCGCGCCCTCAACAAGGTGACACGTACCTGGTGATGAGACCTGCGGGCGTTGTCCGGGTGACCGAAGCAAGATCTGAACGCTACGGGCCAGGCGAGGATGCGGGTGACTTCGTGCCCGGCGATTTCATCCTCTCTCACAGGCATCACCTGATCGCGGGACTGATCAGCCAGGCGCAGAGGCGCCGCTTCAGGGGCGCCGATGCCGCCTACGCGCACTGGAGCCACGCCGCGCTCGTCATCGGCGAGGACGGTTCGCTGGTCGAGGCGGAGATGATGGGCGTCCGGCAGAGCCCGATCTCCAAGTACCACGCTGACGAATATCACCTTGTGCGCCTGGGCCCCGAGTTCTTGCGCGAGGAGCGTGAGCGGGCTGTCAGCTATGCGAAAGCTCAGGTCGGCCAGGCATTCGGCTACCTGGCTCTGTTCGGCGCGATCCTTTACCTGCTCTTCGGCTGGCCACTCCGCCTGGTCCGGCGCAAACACGAGATCTGCTCCAGCCTTGTGGTGCGGTCGTTGCAGGCAGGCGGCCTGGTGCCCGAGCTTGACCCCGCGCTGACGCTGCCCGCGGACCTCGCGAAGCTGTTCGACGTCCGGCCATAGCATTTACGTATGGCGAAACTGGTGGACCGAGACGCGATCCAGGAGATGGTCAAGCAGGGCGCGCAGCTCGTCGAGGTGCTTCCAGCCGAGGAGTACGCGGAGGACCACCTCCCCGGTGCGGTGAGCCATCCCCTGCGCCAGCTGGACGAAGAGGCCGGACAGATCGATCGCAACCGGTCCGTGATCGTCTACTGCTGGGATGCGGCTTGAGACATGGCGCCCAGGGCCGCGGCGCGGCTCGAGAGTCTCGGCTTCGAAGCGGTCTACGAGTACAGGGCCGGCAAGCTGGACTGGCTGGCGGCCGGCAATCCTACAGAGGGGGAGAACTCAAAAGGTCCTCGCGCAGGCGACGTGGCGCGCAAGGACGCGGTCGTCTGCGGGCTGAAGGACCGCGTCGGCGATGTCCGCGAGCGCGCCCGCGCCGCCGGCTGGAACGTAGTGGTCGTCGTCGACGATGCCCAGGTCGTGCTGGGCCTGCTGAGGTCGGAACAGCTCGAGGAGGAGCCGGGCCTGCCGGTCGAGAAGGCGATGCGTCCAGGCCCCAGCACCTTCCGTCCCTACGTGCCGATCAAGGAGATGGCGGACTACATGGTGGAGCATCAGCTGGACAGCGTTCCCATCACCACGTCGGCGGGTCAACTCGTCGGCGTGCTGTTCAAGGGTGACGCTGCGCGCGAGGCGGCGAGCGGCTCGGCTGCGACGCGAAGACTGATCACCTCGTGACGCGCCTGGTCAGAAGCTCACGCGGCGGGTCGGGCACACCGAAGAAGTCATCGATCCAGGGATCGTGGTCGAGCGCCGCGATCCTCGCGGCGGTCAGCCGGTGCCAACCGTGAGCCTCGAACCACTCCGGGCACTCGGGGCTGATGAGCGCCATCAAACCACCCACAGCCGTCACGCGCTGCAGCTCGCGCAGAACGTCCGGCTCCGGGCCGAGCGCGCCGCACGCCGCGGTCAGGTCTGAGCAGCGATCTTCAACCGGCAGCGCTTGCGCCCAGCCCGCGACGACCTCGACGGTGGGAAGCCGGTGCTTGAGGATCGCTCGCAGCCCGGCGGACGGTTCGATCGCGACGACGCGATCGCAGCGGCTCACCAGGTGCTGAGTCAGCCGCCCGCCGCCGGCCCCGATGTCGAGACCGCGCCGGGAATAAGCCGGCAACGCTGCGATCACGTCGGGATGAATCGGTTCGACCTGTGCGAGCGCATCCCAACGCTCGGGCTGAAGGTGGTAGACGAAGGTCCAGAAGAAGGCCCGGCGCACCCGCTCGACAGCCGCCGGGTCGCCCGCCTCGAGGAGCTTGCGCTCCGGCCTCGGGACGGATTTCAACTCGTGCCTCCGCACGGCGGGCGGCAGCCGTTCCAGGTCTTCGATACCGAATTGCCGCCAGCCTGCCGGCGCCTGCTCGACCGCGCGCTCGTAGTCCATTACCCGCCCGTAGAGACTAAGTCGTGAGGATCGCCGTAGTCGCTTCGCCGGTGACGCCGCTGACGCCACGTCAGGTGGGCGGAGCCCAGGCGTTCGTCAGCGATCTTGCGGTCGGGCTGGCGCGTCGAGGCCACGAGGTTCGGCTTCACTGCACCGAGGGCTCTGAGGTGCCCGGAGTCCAGTTGGTCATGGTGCCGGCGCCGGCCGACGCGGCTGCGGCCCTCGTCATGCCTGCCGGTCGCGAGCCCAAGCCGGCACCCGGTGTTGCGGCCGCAATCGAGGCGATGTTCAGGTCGATCGCCGCCGACACCGAGGTGGTCTCTCAGCACGCCTTTGACGCGCCGGCCTTCGAGGTGGCGGCAAAGGGTCCGCCGGTGCTCCACACGCTCCACTTGCCCCCGCTGGTCCCCGCAGTCGTGAAGGCCGTAGCCGGCGTGGATGCGAGCCGGCTGGCGACGGTTTCAGAGTCATGTCGCATGTCGTGGAAGCAGGTCGGGGTGGAAATAGACTGGGTCCTACGGAACGGCGTCCCGGACGTGCACATCGAAGACGCGCCGGTCGAACCGTCGGCGCTTGTCGCCGGGCGCATTTCTCCCGAGAAGGGGATCGATCACGCGCTGCGGGCGGCGCGCGCGGCTGGCCTGCCGGTGCGCGTTGTCGGGGCAGCCTACGATCCGAGCTATGAGGTCGATCTCAGCGGCGCCGAGCGGCTGGGTGCCATCCCCCGAAATGACCTGCGCCGCATCATGGCTTGCAGCTCGGTGACTGTCTGCGCAGTGCGCTGGGATGAGCCGTTCGGCCTGGTCGCGGCGGAGGCGCAGATGGCGGGGTGCCCGGTCGCAGCCTACCGGCGCGGCGCGCTACCCGAGGTAGTTGAGGAAGGTGTGAGTGGCTTTCTCGCCGAGCCCGAGGACGTCGATGGTCTCTCCAATGCGATCCGGCGTTGCCTCGCCCTCGACCGGAACGCGGTGCGCTCCAGCGCACTGAAGAGGCTCGGCCTCGAGGAGTCGCTCGACCGGTACGAAGCCGCATTGAGCGAGGTCGCGCGATGAGCCCGGTCGCCGTCGTGACCGGCGGATCCGGCGGCGTCGGCTCGGTCATAGTGCGTGACCTGCGCGCGAAAAGTTGGGACGTCACGTCGCTGAGCCGCCGTGAAGGCTGCGACGTATCGGACGAGAATCAGGTCGCGGCGGCGTTCTCCCGACTGGAGGAGCTCGACGCCCTGATTCACTGTGCCGCGGTTTTGATCAAGCGACCGGTCACGGAGCTGACCGCCGAGGAATGGGAAGTCCAGCTTGGAGCAAGCCTTCGCGGAGCGTTTTTCTGCAGCCGCGAAGCCTTCCGCCTGATGCGAGATCACGGTGGCTCGATCGTCATGATCTCGAGCCTGTCGGGGGTGGCAGGCGCCGAGAAGTTTCCGGGCATGGCTGCGTACGTGGCCGCGAAATCCGGCCTGGCCGGGCTCACCGAGGTGCTCGCCTCCGAAGGTCGTGAGCTCGGCATTCGCGTCAACGCGATCAGCCCCGGTTCGGTGGACGCGCCGATGCTGCGCATCGCGGGCGTCGAGGGTCCGGCGCTGCAACCGTCGGACGTCGCGCGCGTCGCGTTGTGGTTAGCTTCTTCCGAATCGGCCCCGCTTTCGGGCGCCAACATACGAATGGACCCTCCGGTACAAGGCTTGTAATGGGAATGACCAACGTCCGCATCACCCGCCGCGCGACGTTTGCGGCCGGCCACATCCTGTGCCGCCCTGAATGGACTGACGCTCAGAATCGCGAGGTTTTTGGTGCGTGCGTCAACGACCACGGCCACAACTACGTGGTCGAGGTAACTGTTGGCGGGCCCATCGACGTGGAAACGGGAATGGTTGTGAACCTCAGGCACATCGATGCCGTGCTCAGGCGTGAGTTCATCGACGCCGTCGATCACCGGCACCTGAACCGCGACGTGGATTTCTTGCGCGGCGTCATCCCGACCGCCGAGAACATCGCGCTTGCCGCCTTCCACCGGCTCGAACCACTCCTCAAGCCCGCCCGCCTTCTCAAGGTTCGCCTCGTGGAGTCGGAGAACAACGCGGCCGAGGTCAGCGCCGAATAGGCCGTCGCCTCTAAGGGGCAGCGGCCGGCAGAGGCTCAACGCGCGGCCCGCGCGGCGCGGCGCCGTTGGAGTGCAGCGGGAGCGTGAAGTGAAAGTCCGACCCCACCCCCGCCTTGCTCTCAAACCAGATCCGGCCGCCGTGCATCTCAACGATCTGGCGCGCCATAGGGAGCCCGAGCCCCGTGCCCATGACCTTCGTCGTCGGGTTGTTAGCGCTCCACTGGTAGCGGGCGAAAAGCTGGTCGTCGAAGTCCGCGGGCATGCCGGCGCCGTGGTCTTGGACGCTGATGAGCACTTGCCCAGGCTCTGTTTGGCCCGAGAGGTGGATGTCGCCTGCACTAGGCGAGTACTTGATTGCGTTGTCGAGGAGAATCCCCAGCAGCTGGGCCAGCTGCGCAGCATCGCCGTCGACAGGCGGGAGGTCAGCGTCGAGGTCGATGGTGATCTTCTGCGCAGCGGCGGTGGTCCGCGCACGCGCGACCGCCGCGCCCACAACCGCGCCAAGGTCAATCGGCGATCGATGGATCACGACCTTCTCTGCCAGGTCAAGGTCAAGCATCCGGTCGAGCAGCCCATCAAGTCGGTGCTCATCGTTGTAGATGTCGTTGGCGAATGCCTGAACGGTCGGAAAATCCAGCCGCTCGGAGTCCCTCATCAGCTCGCTGAAGCCCTGGATCCCGACCAGCGCGGTCCTGAACTCGTGCTTGACCATGGTCAGGAACTCACCCTTCAACCGGTTGAGCCGCTCGAGCACGTTGAGGTTGGCGACCGCGGCGACCTCCGCCTGGTGCCTGGCCGTCGTGTCGTTGAACATGGCGATGAAGTAATCGACCTCGCCGTCTGACTTGCGCACCGCGGTGCCGCTCCAGTGCAGCCACATGCTGGTCCCGTCCCCACGCAAGGCCTCGGTCTCCGAGTCCACCGCGCCCTCGAAACCCTCGGACAAGGAACGGAACTGACCGCCGGCCCGTGCTGCCTCCTCGGGTGGTAGATATGAGGTCAGCGGCGCACCGAGGATCGCGGCCTGGGGCCTCCTCAGCAGCTCCGCGAATCGTGGGTTGGCCTGGATGATCTTCAGGTCCACTCCGATTCGTGCCACACCTAGCGGCGCAAAAAGAATGATGTCGTTTAGGGTCGCGGCGGACAGCCGGCTCTTGACCAGAAGCGCCATCGACTCGTTGTGCGCGTAAACCTGGCTCACCATGACCAGGATCGCAATCGCGCCGATCAGAACCGTGCGGACAGGACCGAACTCGTAGCCCGTCAACGCCATTCCGATGGCGGTGAGCCCCACGCAAAGGATCGCGACCCACGGCAGGGCGAGCTGCCAGGTGTCGATCGGCAGCTCTTTTCCGACCTCCTCCACCTTCCGTACGGCTGGCGCCGGCCATAGGGCGGCGAGCCCGATCATCAGGTAACCCGCCAGCCAGCCGGCGTCGAGCAAGCTCCCGTCCGCTCCATAAGCCCCAATAGCGGTCAGGTAGGCGAAGGCGCTGTCAGCGATCGAGATGGCAGCGAGGCCACCGAGCAGGAGCAGCAGCCTGCCGTGCAGCTCATCCCTGGCGCGACGGATGGCGAGCACAAGGATGGTGCCGATGATGATGTCGCCGATCGGGTAGGCGAGGTCGATGATCTTCTCGAACAGGGGGTCCTCAGGATCCAGGTAAACCGTTCGCAGGCCCAGGGTCCACGCCACAAAGAAGAGCGCGAGGAAAACGATGGCCCCGTCGAGCCACAGGCGCAACCGGGTCGACGTGCCCCGTGAGGTCGAGAAGAAGCAGAGGATCCCGGCGATGGTCAGAGGAATTGCGCCGAGGAAGCCGATGTCGGCCGCCGACGGATAGGGGACCTCGATGCTGAGGCCGACTTCGTAGACCGACCACACGACCTCGCCGACGGCCCACACAGCTGCCGAGGCCGAGAGCAACGCCCAGCCCAGTCGCTGGCAGCCCCTATACCTTCGAGCGGCCAGGCCGCAGCAAAGGGCGGCGACGAATGCCGCGACCGCCTCCCCGATGTCGTCCACGGCGATGGTGACCAGGTCTCCGACGAAACGGAAATGCAGCCAGGCGACGAAGACCACCACCACCACGACGGTGGCGGCAGCCGCCCACAGGAAGACCTTTTTGTCGGGGGCTTCGCTCCGCGTCGGTGGCCGTGCTGCGTTCAACTGTCTTCCCGCAGCCAGCGTGTCACGCGTGCTGGCGATCGTCGCCGTCGGATGGCTGGGGACCGGGCCCCTCAGTTCAGAGGGCTATTTCAGGCGCTGGTTCGGAGGCGATCACGCCCGCGAACCCACCTCCAGCTCGGCGACGGAAGCCATCGCTCGGGCAGCCACAGCACGAAGGCGCACCAGCCGAGACCGAGAAGGAAGCCACCCAGCACATCGCTCGGCCAGTGGGCGCCGGCCCAGACGCGGGCGATGCAGGCCAGCACGGTGACGATCGCGGCCACGACCCAGACGATCCAGCGCAGGGATGGGCGGATCCGGGGCGCCATGGCGAAGGCGATCATGAAGCTCATCCAGGTGAAGTACACCGCGTGACCGCTCGGATAGCTGTAGCCGGGAGCGGGCGTGAGGATGTGAAGCAGGTCCGCGGTCGGCCGCTGGCGCGCCAGCCAGAGCTTCAGCAGGTTGTCGAGCAGGCTGGAGATCGCGCCGATGGCCATCAGCCATCCTGCCCGCCGGTTCCAGATGAACATGAGGACCACGGCGGCGACGCCGACCACTCCCTGTACGTATCCGGCGGTGTTGTTGGTCAAGTCGAAGACGTACGTGATCGGGCCCCAGGGGAACTGCTGCAGGTAGAGCGCGATTGGCACGTCGAAAGGCAAGAGGTTCTGTGTGGCGACCAGGTACGTGTCGATCGCGAAAAGCACGGCGACAACGAGCACCAGCGGGCCGAGCCATCTTCGCGCGGTCTCGCCGGGCTTGCCGGCGATGACTTCCGCCGCGGCCTGTTTGGGGCCCTCGTCCTGTTTGGCGCTCGCGGCCTGGTTCACTGGGGCACCAGGACCTTGACCGCGCTGACCTCGGCGGTGACCGACGCGGGAGTGCGTCCGACCATGTAGTTGTCGGCGTAGATGCGGACCCGAGGACGCGTCTTCACGTCGAGCCGCTTGAACTTGAACACCGGCCCGTGTCCTCCTGCCGCTTGTTCAGCAGCGCCGCGGCTCGAGGAACTCGACCCATTGATTCGAAACGGC
>DATHDR010000041.1:0-2136 GCA_035318965.1 Verrucomicrobiia bacterium
GCCTCGAAATGCATCCAAAGGACGCCCTCGACCGGCGTCCCCTGCTGAAGGGAAAGGCGGGGATCGGCTACTGCAACGTCACCAAATGCTGCACCGAGGTCTGCCCGGAGCACATCCACATCACCGACAACGCGATCATCCCGCTGAAGGAGCGCATGGACGACGTGTACTTCGACCCGGTGCGATCACTGCTAAACAGACTCGGCGGAAAGCCCCGGAAGCGCCCGGCAGACTGAGTTCGCGCCAGACCGCGCCGTTCGGCCCTGGTATTGGGGGCCTGTCAGCCCCTGTGGCGTTACAGGTCGGGCTGGATACTCGGTTCATGTTCGTCCATTACTCCGTCCACATCGACCACCCGATCGAGGCGGTCGGCGCCGCCCTTGCCGCGGGTCCCAGCCAGTGGTTGCCACGCTTCGACGGTCCTGACCATGCCGAAGTCGGCCCAGAGATCGCCGGTCTCGGGCTCCGAAAGAAGGTATCCATCGAGGTCGGAGAATCGCTGACCGCCGGCGATTGGATCGAGGTTCCGGTCAAATGGCAGGCGACTTTCGTCAAACAGCTATTCCCCGTCATGGTCGGAAGGGTCGAGCTTGCGCCCGTAGATCCCCACACCACAAGGCTGACCGTCGGCGGCATGTACCAGCCCCCACTCGGCGACCTGGGCAAGCAGCTGGACGACGCGCTCATGCACAAAGTGGCGGAGGCCACCGTCAAAGAGCTCGCCGAGTCGATCGCAAAGCGGCTCGAGGCCATCGCGTCCGAAGGTGTGAATCGGCCCGTCTGACCAGGGTCTTTCGGCCCTGACCGCAGGCCACGAACGGGACTAACTTGAAGTCGGGCAAGAAGCCCAGGGCCGCAAGGCAACACCTGTAGGGATGAAATGGCTTGAGCCGACCCGGGCTTCTCGCTTTCCTGTTACTGAGACCCCGGTGTCGTGGTGTGCCGCGCCAGGTATGCGGCGGCTTCAGCCCGGCGAGCGACCTCCAGCTTCGACAGGATGGTCGAGACATAATTCTTGACGGTTTTCTCGGCCAGCTTCAGCTCCTTGCCGATCTGGCCGTTGGTCTGGCCTTTGGCCACCAGGACGAGGATGCGCTCCTCCTGGGCTGACAGACGCGCGAGTTTCTCGTCGCGCATGGTCTTGCCCTTGCGCAGCCGGTCGAGAACCGACCTCGTGACCTCCGGATCCAGGAGGCTCCTTCCGGCGCCGACCTCGCGGATGGCCCGAATGAGCTCGCCACCCCGGATCTGCTTCAGCACGTAGCCGGCAGCTCCGGCCATGATCGAGGCGAAGAGCGCCTCGTCGTCGGCGAAGGAGGTCAGCATCAGCACCTGCGTCTTCTCCAGCTTGGCGCGGATCTCCCGGGTGGCCTCGATCCCGCTGCCATCAGCCAGCCGCACGTCCATCACCACCACGTCAGGTTTGGTCCTCAGCGCCTGGTCGATGGCCTCTTGCACCGACCCCGCCTCGGCCACCACAGTCAAGTCGTCGTTGGCGTTGATCAGCGACTTCACGCCATCGCGGACCACCTCGTGGTCGTCGACCAGCAGGATGCGTAACCGATGCGATTGCATGACGGCTATCGTCGCACCCGGGCGCGAGGCTGCGTACGGCCCGTGGTCACCTTAGGGCCGGGCCGAATGGCACTGTCCGGAAGAAGCGGAAATGTGATACGCAGGCTGGTTCCACGGCCGCGTTTGGTGGTTATGCGCAGCTTTCCTCCTAGCGACGCCGCCCGCTCCCGCATGTTTCTTAGGCCGCTGCCATGAGAGTCATGCTTTGCGTCAAAGCCGGATCCATCGTCTTCGATCGAGAGCAAAGCGCTACTTCCTTTCTGGACCAACCGCACCGCTGAATTTTTAGCGTTGGCGTGCCGGACCACATTGGACAGCGCCTCGCGCGTGAGCTGAACGATCTCATGGGACTGGCCCGACAGGGTTGCGGCGAGGTCTCTGTCGATCTCGACAGCGATGTTGAAGCCGGACCGGGCCTGGACCTCCTCCCCGAGAGATCGAAGCGCCTGGTCGAGCTGCCGATCTGCGAGGATGCCCGGTCGGAGGCCGAAGATGTAATTGCGCAGGTCGCGGATGACCTTGTCGAGCTCGCCAACAGCCCCTTCGATACGCGCCGCCTGT
>DATHDR010000042.1:0-6139 GCA_035318965.1 Verrucomicrobiia bacterium
CGACCCCCGACCTGTCGGTGCCAAGCGCCGGGCTGGGTTCGCGGGCGCTCCGCAACACGATTCTCGTCCTGACTGCCAAGGTCGTCGCCCGCCTGATCGCGCTGGTCACCGTGCTCGCGATGATCAAGTACCTCAAGGCCACTCCGTATGGCGCGTTTGCGACCGTCGTCAACTACACGGCGATCGTCAGCGTCGTGTTGGATCTGGGCTTCAACGTGCTGTTCGTTCGTGAGGGCGCGCGGCACCCTGGCGAGATCCAGCGCTACCTCCGCAACGTCATGTCGCTCAGGCTCCTGATGTCAGTCGTGAGCCTTGGGCTGCTCGCGGTTGCGCTGGGGCTCAACGGGCTGGCCAACCTGCTCGTCCCTGCCTTCCTGCTCATGGTGCTCACCTCATACTCGACCCTGCTCCGCAACACGCTCTACGCGGTGCAGAAGCTTGGATTCGAGGCGGTCGCGGTTGTCCTCGAGAGCCTCGTTCTTCTCGCTCTTGTGCTGTTTGGCATCAAAACCGGACGCGGCCTCACGTACTTCTTGTGGGCGTACGCAGCGCAGTACGCATTCAGCTGCGCTTACTTCGTCGTTGTTCTCGCCGCCAAACGCCTGGCCGTGATCGGGTGGCGCCTCGAGCTTCCCATGGTCCGTGAGTGGTTCTGGAAAGGGCTCCCGTTCGCACTCACGTTCGTGATCACGATCCTTTATTTCAAGATCGATCAGCCGCTGGTGTATGCGCTTAGGCCGCACTACGAGGCCGGTTGGTACGCAGCCGCTTACAAACCGTTCGAGGCGCTGCTCTTCATTCCCATCACATTCCTTTCGATCGTGTTTCCGGTCCTATCCGTCTATCACCGCGAAAGACCTAACGAAATGCTCGACGCCGTGAACCGGTTCTTCAAGGCTCTGCTGCTCATCGGGTGGCCGATGAGCGTCGGCATCTTCCTGCTCGCTCATCCGCTCACGCACGCTTTGTTCAGTCCCGATTACGCCAACTCGGAATACGCGCTGCGGATCCTCGCCCTCGGAGTCGGAGTCGCCTTCGTCAACAACGCCTTCATCGGAGCGCTCAGCGCATCGGATCGCCAGTCGTCGTTCACGTGGGCTGCTGGATGGAGCCTCGTCGCCAACCTGGTTGCGAACCTCGCCCTCATCCCGATCTTCGGCTATCTAGGGGCAAGCGCGGCCACGCTGATGACGGAGATCGTCCTTGGCGTCGCGGGGTGGGTGCTCACCGCCCGGTACGTCGGACGCGTTCCGGTGGTAAGGCTCAGCTGGCGCGTTGTGCTGGCCGGTCTCATCATGGGCGCCGCCGTGTTCCCGCTGCGTGACCTCGGCGGCGTCGCGATGGTGATTCCGATCGCGGTCGGAGTTGCGGTCTATGGCGCCGCTGTCGTATTCCTGCGTGGGTTGACCATGGATGAGATCGGTTGGGCACGGCGTGCTCTGGCGCAGGCCCGATGAGTCCCAAGCCGGTTTTTCTCAAGCCCCGCGGAGCCGTGGAGCCCGTGGCCTGGGAGGAGATCGCCGTCGACGCGCCTGACGTCAAGCCCGAAACCAGGCTGGACGAGGCGCAGTTCGTCGCGCTTGACGTCGAGTCGACCGGTAACTCTCCGTTCCTCGTCCTGGAGATCGGCGCCGAACGCTTCCGGCTCGACGGCCCGCTCTCTTTCTTCGACACGCTGGTGGACTGCCAGGCTCCGATCAACCCGTACGCCCACCGGCGCCATCACATCGACCGGTCGATGCTCATCGGCGCGCCGGAGTTTCGCGACGCCCGCCGCGCCTTTCTCCGCTTTGCGCAGGGGGCGGTCCTGGTCGAGCACAGCCACGACGCGTTCGACACCTGGCTGGTGGGCCGAGGCCTGGAAAGTCCGCTCGAGCATCCGATCATCGACACCTCCGCCCTGGCCCGGCTTGTGCTCGAGCTTCCCAAGGGCCAGACCCCCGGCCTGGCCCGCCTCGTCGAGGTGCTCGGTCTCGACGTGACGCCCGCGCATGCCGCACTCGACGATGCGCGCGCCACTGCGATGGTGTTTCGCGCGCTGATCGCGCGTGCTCAGGAGACGCTCGGCTGGACCACTGTTGGCGAGGTTCTGGCGGCGCTGCCTCGGCCGGTCGTCGACCGGACTGCGCCTAGTCGAAGAGCGTCAGCTGCAGGTCGGGCGCCGGGTGCTCGAGCCCCGAAAGCCCCACCCCGATCAGGCGTACCGGCCGTGACTCCACGTGCGACTTCTCCAGCGCCGAGCGCGCGGCGCGGAAGATCGTCTCGACGTCGTCGGTCGGGCTCGTCCGGCTCACCTGGCGGCTCACGAGCCTGAAGTCAGGCAGCTTCAGCTTCACGTAGATGGTCCGCGCCCGGACCCCTTCGGCTTTTAAGCGCTCGACCACCCGCTCGGTCAGGTCGCGAAGTGCTGCGTCGAGCTGCACAAGATCACTGACGTCCTGCTCGAAGGTAGTTTCGGCGGAGATGGTTTTCGCCGGCTTGCTGCCGTCCACCGGCGCTCGGTCGCGGCCCTGCGCGAGCCGTTGAAGCACCGCTCCGCCGGTCCCAAGCGCCTGGACCAGCCTCTGGGTCTCATAGGACGCGAGTTCGCCGACAGTGCGGAGGCCCATCGCGTGCAAGCGTTCTTCGGTCTTTGGGCCCAGGCCTGGGATGACGCCGATGGGAAGCGGCGCGAGAAAGTCGGCCTCAGAGCCGGGGGGCACGAGGACCAGGCCGTCCGGCTTGCGGGTCCCGCCCGCCACCTTTGCCACGAGCTTTGACGTGGCGCCGCCGACTGAGGCTGTGAGGCCGACTTCGGTGTGGATCTGGAACTTGATGCGGCGCGCCACCTCATCCGCGTTGGAGGTGCCGTGGCGCGTCCGAGCGGTGACGTCCATGTAGGCCTCGTCGAGCGCGACCCCTTCGACGAGCTCGGGCGATGTGAAACGGCGGAAGATCTGGTGCACCAACCGGCTTGCGTCGCGGTATCGAGTACCGTCGGGCGTCACGACCATCAACTGTGGGCAAAGCTGCAAGGCCTCGTGCAGCGGCATCGCGGAGCGAACGCCGAACGATCTTGCTTCATATGACGCACCCATGACGACGGCCCTTTTCGACCGGCCCGCCACGGCCACGGGGATGCCGCGAAGCTTGGGGTCGTCACGCTGGTGGACCGACGTGTAAAAGGCGTCCAGGTCGACGTGGAGGATCGTTCGCGGCCAGTTGTCGGGTCTCGGCATGCTCTGTGTCGGGGCCAGTCTGCCACAACACCTTGTGGCCTACTCCAGGTTGGGCTGCCTTGTTTAGGGGCTGTTGAGGGCCGCAGCCACGTTGGAGAACACGTTTGAGATCTGGCCGCCCATCGTCAACAGGATCACGACGGTGACGAGCGAGACCAGGACGATGACGCCAAGGAAGATGGCGATCGTGATACCAATTGCAGCACCTGCCGCGGAGCGGCCGGCCGGGGCCGCGCCCAGGCGAGCCGGCTCCCACGACTGCCCGTTCCAGCGCCAGAGCCTGTCCTGGGAGATCGCCGGTCTCCATTCCGCCCCGTCCCACCACCAGAAGCCATCGGCGGAGAATCGAGTCTGAGCGGGGCCCTGCGTCGGTGCGTTGGGATCTCCCACGATCGAAGCCTACCCGAGACCCGCCAGTAGAATCCCTAAGCGATGAAGGGAGTGATCCTGGCCGGAGGAACAGGAAGCCGGCTGCACCCGCTGACGCGGATCACCAACAAGCACCTGCTACCGATCTACGACCGGCCGATGATCAGCTACGCGATCGAAGCCCTGGTCAAGGCGGGCGTCACGGAGATGATGCTGGTCACCGGCGGCACCCACGCCGGCGAGTTCTTACGCCTGCTCGGCAACGGGCAGGAGTTCGGCATCGACCGGCTGTTCTACGCATACCAGGACAAGCCGGGCGGTATCGCAGAGGCGCTCGGCCTGGCGGAGAAGTTCGTGGGCGGCGATCGCGTGGTGGTCCTGCTCGGCGACAACATCTTCGGCCGGTCGATCCGTCACTGCGTCGAGGCTTTCCGCGAGCAGGAGCACGGCGCCCGTGTCGTCCTTTTTAAAGAAGCCGACCCTGAGCATCTGCGCCATCTGGGCGTGGCTCAGCTGAACGGAAACCGCCGCATCGAGCGGATCATCGAGAAGCCTGAGCATCCACCGAGCCAGTTCGCGGTCACGGGCGTGTACTTCTACGACGACACCGTGTGGAAGGTGCTGCCGGAGCTCAAGCCCTCCGGGCGCGGTGAGCTCGAGATCACCGACGTCAACAACTGGTACCTCGAGCGCGGTCTCATGGAGTACGACGTCCTCGACGGCTATTGGGGGGACGCCGGCGAATCGATGGATGCGTACTATGCCGCCCACGATTTCGTGCGTGCGAATGGAGCCAACAGAGAATGACCTCGAAGCCCGCTTCCATCGAGGGCGTCGTGGTGAAGGACCTGGTCACGCACAGCGACGAGCGTGGCTTTTTCCGCGAGGTCATTCGCGAGACCGACGAGTTCTTCGATCGTTTCGGCCAGTGGAGCCATTCCCTCATGTACCCGGGCACCGCCAAGGCCTGGCACATCCACCAGCGGCAGACCGACTGGTGGTATGTGCTGGGTGCGCTCAAGGTCGCTCTGTACGACACGCGCGAAGGGTCGCAGACCAAGGGCAAGCTGATGGAGTTCTTGATGGGTGACCTGAACGCGACCTGTCTCAAGATTCCGCCGGGCGTGGCGCATGGATGCCGCGCGCTGGAGCTGAGCCACATCCTGTACGTCACCTCCAGCGTGTATGCGCCGGATGACGAGGGTAGGATCCCGCACGACGATCCGACCATCGGCTACGACTGGACCGCGGGACCGACGATCAAGTGACGTCGCGCTCGCTGAACCGGCTCCTGGTCGCAGGAGCCGCTGGTTTCATCGGCTCCAACTTCGTCCGCCTGATCCGAACCACCCGGCCGGACGTCCAGGTCACGGTGCTCGACAAGCTGACCTACGCAGGCAACCAGGCCAACCTGGTGGAGTTCGAAGGGCAGCCCGGCTACCGATTCGTGCATGGCGACATCTGCGACGCGGCGCTCGTCGAATCGATGGCCGCCGAGGTCGACGCGATCGTCAATTTCGCTGCTGAGACGCACGTCGACCGCTCGCTCATGGATCCGTTCGCCTTCATCGAGACCGACGTGCGGGGCACCGCCGTCCTGTGTGAGGCCGCTCGCAAACACCACCACGAGGTATTCCTGCTGGTCAGCACCGACGAGGTGTACGGCGACGTGGCGACGGGGCGATCGCGTGAGGACGACGGACTCAAACCGCGAAGTCCGTATTCGGCGAGCAAGGCCGGCGGCGAGCACCTCGCGCGCGCCTATGCGGAAAGTTTTGGGCTTCCGCTGCTCGTCACGCGCGGGTCGAATAACTACGGTCCGTACCAGTACCCGGAAAAGCTGATTCCGGTGCTGGTCACGAACGCGATCGACGACCTGCCCTTACCCCTGTACAACGACGGGTCGGCGGTGAGGGACTACATCTATGTCGAAGACCACTGTCGCGCCATCGACATGGTTCTGCACGAGGCACCGATCGGCGGTGTTTACAACGTCGGCACGGGCGCTGAGACGTCTGGCCTGCAGGTCGCGGAAGCCGTGCTCGAGATCATGGGGAAGCCAAAAAGCCTGATCGAGTTCGTCGCTGACCGCCCTGGTCACGATTACCGCTACGCGGTCGACATCACGCGGGTCACCAAGCTCGGCTGGGAGCCCAAAGTAGTCCTCGCGGAGGGGCTGGAGCGCACGGTCAGCTGGTACCAGAAGCACCCCGAGTGGTGGCGCCCGCTCAAATCGGGCGAGTATTGGGACTACTACAAGCGGAACTACCGTCCGATGAAAACCGGAAGCTAAGGCACGGCACGCCACTGCCGGCCATCCCACCAGAAGTGGCCGTCGGCTGATCGCTTTGCGGTCGGCGGAACCTCGAGTTGGGCGTCTCTCCAGAACTGCCCGTCTCACCACTAGAGTCCGTCGGATGTAAGTTGCGCCGCCGCGGGCGGTTTCGATTGTTTGACCAGGACCACGGTCAGGCCGATCAGTCCGGCGATGAAGACGGCGACGAGCACGAAGACATCGTGTTGAAGCCGTCGACGAAACCGTCTTGTTGCAT
>DATHDR010000043.1:0-5600 GCA_035318965.1 Verrucomicrobiia bacterium
GAACAGCACCAGGTCGCGAGGAAACGTCGGGTAGAAGACGCTGGCCGGGTAGCCATGCTGCCACAGCTCCATGACCTGGATGTTCGCGTTGGCGGCGAGGCCGATCACGGCGGCCGCGACCCAGGCCGGCGCGACCTGCCCGAGCTGCGGCCATGACCTTCGCGACGCGATCCACGCCACGTGCATCAGGAGCGCGACCCCGGCGAACAGCTGCGCCGCGACGGCCAGACCCATGAGCAAGGCGTAGGCGATCAACCGCCAGCGCGTCCACCGACCGGCGAGGATGACGGTGGCCACCACGCAAGTGAGCGCAGCAAGGCTGTAGCCGCGCAGGTCGCGGCTGTTGTCGACGAAGAGCGGATCCGTCGCGATGAACAGGCCGGCTGCGGCGCCGGCCAGAAGGCCGAAACGCTGGGCCAGCGCCGCAGTCGTGACTCCCACCGTGCCGCCCGCCGCGAGCGCCGGCACGAGGCGGTAGACGATCTCGCTGCGAGAGCCGGTCGTCGAGTAGATCAGGTGGCTGATCAGCGACAGGAGCACGTGGTCGTTGGACGCCACGCTTTTCAGAGGGACGGTCGGGAGGACGTTGCGAATGGCGAATGCATCCCAGATCGACGGTGTGGCGACGAAGTTGGCAAACGTCGCCGCGGCGTCATAGCCGAAAGATCGATTCGATCCGACCAGGTAAACGGCGACGGTTGCGACACCCAGAATCGTCCCCGCGATCACCGGCGCCCGATGGTGCACGGCGGAACGATAGTGCTTCAGGGGCTGGCGGCTACGCCATCCCCCCTCCGGCCCTGCGGGCCACCTCCCCGGCGAGCGGGGAGGAATCTTCTTCTGGGGCGATATCCTCGCCGGTGTATGCCGCGGCTTGCATCCGGAACAGGCGCGCGTAGCGCCCGTCCAGCCGCATCAGCTCCTCGTGAGTGCCTTCCTCAACCAGCCGGCCGTGCTCCAGGAAGATGATGCGATCGGCCCGCCGCACGGTCGAGAAGCGGTGCGAGATGTACACGGCGGTGCGGCCTTTGGTGAGCGAATGCAGGCGCTCGAAGAGGTCGTACTCGGCCTGGGCGTCGAGCGCCGACGTCGGCTCGTCGAGCAGCAGGATCTTGGCGTCGCGCATGAACGCCCGCGCGAGGGCCACCTTCTGCCACTCGCCCCCCGAAAGGTTTACGCCGGCATCAAACCATTTTCCGAGCGCAGTGTCGTATCCGTCCGGGAGGTTTGAAATCAAGTCGTCCGCACCGGCTCTCTGGCTGGCTTCGACGATCAGGTCGCGGTCGGCGATCTCCGGAACGTTGCCAAGCCCGATGTTCTCGGACGCGGTGGCCTGGTAGTCGACGTAATCCTGGAACATGCCTCCGATCTGTTCGCGAAGGTCCTGCGGGTCGAGCTCTCGCAAATCGATGCCGTCAATCAGGATCCGGCCTTCGACCGGATCGTAAAGGCGGCAGATCAGCTTGAACAGAGTGGTCTTGCCGGCGCCGTTGCGGCCCACCACGGCCAGCGTCTCGCCGGCCTTCACGGTGAAGCTGAGGTTGGTGAGGGCAGGTTTGTCCGCTCCGGGGTACGCGAACGTGACGTCATCGAACCTGATCTCTCCGCGCATCGGCAGTGGAACCTTGACTGGGGTCGGTGAGATCGGCATCGAAGGCTTGGTCGCCATCAGCTCGAAGAGGTTGTTCAAGTAGAGGTTGTGCTCGTACATGCCTGAAAAGCCGCTGAGGATGCCCTGGATCGAGCCCTGCACCGATTGCGCTGCTGCCGTGTACAGGGTCAGGTCGCCGAGGGTCAATCGCCCGGCGATCGCCTGCAGCGCCACATATAGATAGGTGATGGAGCTAGCGATGGTGCTCAAGTTGCCCCAGGCGAAACCGGTCAAGTAGCGCCTCGCGACCTGCCGGCGCTGGCTGGCGTAAAACGCTTCTGCGATGAGCTTGTAGCGCTGAATGAAGTATCCGCCGAGGCCGAAGAGCTTGACCTCCTTGGCGAATCGGTCGGTCGTGACCAGGGTCACGAGGTAGTTCATCCGCCGCAGCAGCCTCGATCCCCAGCGCGCGATGTTGTAGCCCCACCACCCATAGCGCGTGTCAGCGATGAATGCCGGGATCGGGGAGATGAGCGCGATCAGCGCCAGCAGCGGGCTAACCGCGACCAGCAGCGCGATCATCGTGATGAACGTCAACAGCGTTTGCACCAGACCGAACGCGGTGGAGATCATCATCACCGGCCGGTTGATGGAATCGGTCTGGGCTCGCCGGAGAAGGTCGTAGGAGGCCGGATCCTCGTAGAACTGCAAATCGAGCGACGCAGCCTTCTCCATCACCATCAGCTGGATTCGCATCGCCACCGAGTTCTGCAGCAGCTGCTGGGTGATATTGCGGATCGTGCCCAGCAGTGCGGTCAGAGCGAACAGCGCCAGCTGCACGATTGCGAGGGCGACGATCATGCCGACGGCGCTGAAGTGGATGGTCTGGAACGGCCCGATCGGACTACAGGCACAGACCTGGGCAAAGGTCTCGCGATCGGGTTGGTGGAAGTTGTTGATCGCGATGCCCAGCACGACTGCGTTGATCAACAGCTTGGCCGTGTAAGCGGCGGCGGCGGGGATGACACCGGCAATCGCGGTGGTGGCAAAGAGCCCGAGGGTGGTCGCCGGGCTCGCGTCCCAGACCAGGCGCAGCACCCTCGGCAGGGCGGCCGAGGTGCCGCTGACCGACTGCTTGAGGTTCTCCCACCGGCCGCGGAGGTCCTTCGGGCCTTCCGGCAGCGGCGGCTGCTCCAGCGCAGGATCGCCGGTCAGGCCGCTGTTGGCCTGGCCGGTGTCAGGCTTCTTCCGTCGCCCGCCCCACCAGTGCATCATCGGCGGCCCGCCGCCGCCCATCATTCCCATCTCAACCCAGCTTAGATGGGACCGCCAGGCCTTGACAGATTCGGAATTGCAGCGTAATCATGTAATTATGGATGAGAAAGAGTTCGGAACGATCAAGGGTTGGTTTGCCGGAAGACTCCCAGACGGCTGGTTCAAGGGAGTGGAGGTCACCCTCGAGGATGACCAGATCGTGGTCCTCGGCACGCTGCCCGAGCTCAACGTGGGTTCTACCCCCGAAGAGAAGGAAGGCGCGGCCGCAGGCCGGATCGCCCGCTTCCGTGAGGATACTCGCGGCGAGCGGATCGGAATCGCCCAGGAGGCCGAGGAGCGGTTCAAGAAGTACATCACGTGGGGCGCGAAGCTCAACGGCGTCACCAAGCGGTTCAACCCGGGCGGCGGCGGCGGTTCGAACGCCGATCGGCGGGTGATGATCGGGCGGTGGCTGCGGCGCAGGCACGGCCGGCATGCTCAGGCTCCGGCGGCTCAGTCACAGTCGCAAGTCTTCTAGGCGATTGCGAGTTTAAGTCCCTCTCCCTGACCCTCCCCCCGATGGGGGGAGGGGACTCGCAGAAACCGCGGAATACATGCTTCCGGTATGGCGGCTCGGGATGGTTCGTAAAAGGCGCGTCTTTTCGAACCCCGCCTGAGCCGCCATGCGTTCCCACCGCTCGTAGGTGAACGGGTGCGGCACCCATGGGTTGCCGCGATCGGTTCCGTACTCGACGACGATCAGCTTTCCTCCAGGACGCAACATGCTCCGCACCAAGGCGAGCACCGGCGTCTTGTCGCGAACGAAATGTAGCGAGTTGGCCATCACGATGCCGTCGAGGTCTGAAAGTTCCAGCGGACGTGTGAAATCCGCCACCTTGGTCTCGATCTTCACGCCCTGAAACCTCTCGCGTGCGAGATTCCGAAGAGCGCCGGCGTCGCGGTCGACCGCCGTAATGTTTGCGCCAGGACCGAGCAGGTCCGCGAGCGCGAGCGTGAACGCCCCCTCCCCCGCTCCAAGGTCTGCCCATCGGCCACCACGCTCGGTGATCGCGTCCTGGAGCAGCGCCACAAGGTCGGCGTGATTCACCGAGCTCTGGCGACCGCCTCGCGAACCGCCGGCACGACATCTGTTGCAAACCACCGGAGCGCCTCAGGGTCCTCGATGCCGCCGATGACATAGGTGTCCATGCCCTGCTCAACTGTCAATGACGTGAACATCTCGACTGGTACGTCGGCGCCTGCGTTGAGGAGGCGTCGGATCGCGCGTGGCTCGCGGCCGGCAGCAGCAGCCGCCTCGTCGATTCGCCGGTTGCCCTCGAGCAGGTCGGCGGGTTGCACGTATCCCAGCGAAGGCACCCATCCATCCGCCAACCGCCCGACCAGGGACAGCATCCGAGGTCTGTACGCGCCGAGCCAGATGCCGATCGGGTGCATCGGCTTGGGCCCGGTTTGTACCCCAGCGAGCTGGTAGAACTTCCCGTCGAAGCGAACCCCTCGCTCGCCACTCCACATCAGGCGGATGACCTGGATCGCCTCCTCCAGCGCCGAAACTGATTCCCCAGGGGTTCGGACCGGCCCCCCGATCGCTTTGATCGCTTCCCAGGCGCCGCCGGCCCCGAGCCCGAGCCCGAGCCGACCGCCGCTGAGCAGATCCAGGGAGGCCGCCGCCTTGGCGAGGATCGCCGGCGGGCGGAGTGGAAGGTTGGCGACATCCGGGAAGACCTGAACCGTCTTGGTCCGCATCGCGATCGCCGTGAGGAGCGTCCACGTGTCGAGAAACCGGCGCTGGTAGGGATGGTCCTGCACCCCGATCAACTCGAACCCGAGCTCGTCGGCCAGGATTGCCAGCTCGAGGAGTCGGCTCGGCTGGGTTGCATCCGGCGTGAGGAAGACGCCAAACCGCACCGGCTGCCCGTAGTCCATCAGGGACTAGAAGGCGCTTACGGATACTCCTATTTCAGCGGAGCGCTAATGCTTCTTGCGTCCGAAGAGCAAGCGCCAGACGATCAGCAGGATCAGGGCGCCGACGAATGCGACGACGATCTGGCCGAAGATGCCGTAACCGATCGAGATGTGCAGCAGGTCGGCCAGCCACCCACCGAGGACTGCGCCAAGGATGCCGATCACGATGTCCAGGAACCAACCCCGGCCCTTGCCCAGAACGACCCGGCTCGCCAGGAATCCGGCGATCAGACCAACCAGGATGAAGATCAGGATGTTGCCCACTGGCCTATTTAAGCTGACTTGCCCTCAATCCTTGCTCATCGCACAATGAAGCCAAATGACTACTGAGCAGTACCACGAGCCACCCGGCGAGCTGACCAAACAGGTTCGGACCTTTGCGCGAATGATCGCGTCCCTTCAGGAGGAGGCAGAGGCGATTGGCTGGTACGAGCAGCGGATCTCGCTCGAGCACGACGTACAGGCCAAAGCGATCATGAACGACGCGCAGCAGGAGGAGTTCAAGCATTTCGCGATGGCGCTCGAGTTTCTCTCCCGGCACAAGCCCAAGTGGCGCACCGTGCTGAAGGACGTGTTGTTCCAGCAAGGCGACATCGTCGAGCTCGGCGAGGAGGCCGAAGAGGACGAGAAGAAGTCGTAAGCGGCGCTGGTCAATGGGGGATTAACTGAAATGCAGGTGGCGATTATCGGCACTGGCAAGATGGGCGGCGCGATGGCCCGGCGCCTGAAGTCTCAGGGTCACGAGCTGACGCTGTGGAACCGGACTCGCGAG
>DATHDR010000044.1:0-6455 GCA_035318965.1 Verrucomicrobiia bacterium
GGCAACGAACTCCTGGCGGACGCGCTGGAGGACTCGAAGCTCTGTCACGTCGACCAGGAACATGAGCGTCTCGCCCGGACGCGGCCCGGGCACGAGCTTGGTGCGCACTGACCGCCGGCGATGGACCAGGTGGGTCTCGCCCTCTGGTGTCCCGGCACGAAGCACATCGACGAGGTTGCCTTCCAGCGTCGCCTCGACGATGCTGGCCGGCAACCGAGCTCGGCCGATGTTGAAGTAGCCGCGGGCAGCCTCGTTTGCGGCGACGATTCGCTGGTCTCGATCCAGCAGCAGGGCCATGACCGGCGCCTCCTCGATCAGGTCTTCGAACGGCTTGAGTGGTTGCAGGTCGACGCCGGACCGAGCTCTCCGACGCCAGCGGTCCCAGATCACGGGCGCGAGTATAGGAGCGCTGCTGCGCACCCACCGTTAAGCCGGGATTAACCCTGGGATAACCACGCACCGGTAGCTTGTCGTCGGACTTGAACAGCAACGACAAGCGGAGGGGATCGATGGTGAAAACGAGGCCGGCTTTGCGCGCCATGCTATTGCTCATTGGTTTTGGAATCTCGGCCATGGCGTGCGGAGGAAATGCGGCATCTCCTTCGGTGGATGTCGGCCAGGGCTCGCTGACTGGAGCGGGAGCGACGTTCCCGGAACCCTTCTACACGAAGGCGTTCTACCTCTACTCCCAGACCTATCCGCAGGTCACGGTCAACTATCAGGCAGTCGGATCTGGGGCGGGCATTCAGCAGTTCACCAGGGGAACGGTGGACTTTGGTGCAAGCGATGTGCCGATGCTCGCGACTGACATCGCCGCCGCGGGCGGTGCCGACTCGCTGGTGCAGATTCCCACGACGCTTGGCGTGGTCGCCATCGCCTACAACCTGTCCGGGGTCGGCAAGCTTCAGCTGGACGGGTCCACCCTGGCCGGCATCTTCCTTGGTCGCATTCAGAAATGGAACGATCCCGCCCTCACCGCGCTGAACTCCGGCTCGACCCTGCCCAACACGAGCATCACCGTCGTCCACCGCTCCGACGGCAGTGGCACCACATACCACTTCACCGATTACCTGGGGAAAGTGTCAGACGAGTGGAAGTCGAAGGTCGGCGTCGCCAAATCGGTGCAGTGGCCGGCGGGCATCGGCGGGAAAGGCAACGATGGCGTGGCGCAGGCAGTCAAGCAGACCGAAGGTGCGATCGGATATGTCGAGCTTGCTTACGTGGTGCAAACGGGGATGCACCAGGCATTGCTTCGGAACAAGAGTGGAAAGTTCGTCCAGGCGAGTGTGGCCGGGGCGACAGCTGCCGCTTCCCAGAACACGAACGTAAGCCCCGACAACTTCTCGATTACCGACGAGCCAGGCGACAGCACGTACCCGATTGCCGGCTTTAGCTGGATCATCGTGCGCTCATCGATCTCGGATCAGGGCAAAGCCAAGGCTGTCGTGTTCTTGCTCAAATGGCTGGTCACGGACGGCCAGACATATGGCAAGGAACTCGAATATGCGCCGCTGCCAAAGGGCGTCCAGGACCTCGCCCTGGCCAACCTCAAGCACGTGACATCGGTAGGCAAGCCCGTCCTGACCTGAGCTCGGCGCGAACTCCGCCGCGATGTGGGCGGAGCCTTGCCTGCCTTACGCTTTAACCGGGGTGGTGAGAGCGTGAAGCTGAGCTTGATCCCTCGCGAACGCCGCTTTTACGAGCTGTTCAGGCAGCAGAGCGCGCTGGTCAGCGAGACGCTGACCCAGCTCGGGGAGGCACTTGCGGAAGGCCGAAACCGGCATCCCAGGCTGCGTGAGCTCGAGCACGAGTGCGACGACGTCACGCGCGAGATTTACAACCTGACCAACCGCACGTTTACGACGCCTATTGAGCAGGAGGACATCCTGCTCCTGGCCCACGGACTCGACCAGGTCGTCGACCTGGCCGAAGAAACCTCAGACAAGATCGATCTGTACGAGATCGAGACGATCACCGACTCGGCCAAGCAGTTCGGCGAATGCCTGGCCAAAGCCGGATTGGAGCTGACCAAGGCGATCGACAAGTTGGAAGACTTCAAGGGCATCGACCAGGTGCTCCTGGAGATTCACCGCCTTGAGAACGAAGGAGACTCCATCACGCGAGTGGCACTGCAGAGGCTTTTCGAAACCAACCACAAGACCCCTGCCGACGTCATCAAATGGAAGGACCTCTACTCGCTGCTCGAATCGACGCTCGACGAGTGCGAATCGGTGGCGGAGATCATCGAAACGATCGCGATCAAGAACGCCTGAGTTGCGTCAGGAGGCGAGGTCGGAGACCAGTGCGCGAACCCGCCGATCGATGTCATCGCGAATCAAACGCACGGTGGCGAGCGGCTGGCCGGCCGGGTCTGGAAGGCCCCAATCCTCGAGGGGAGCGCTGACCACGGGGCACTCGCCTTCGGCGCAGCCCATGGTGACCACCCGAACCGCGCCGGCGGCCAGGTCTGTCGTCATCAGCTTGGGATGCGCTGAAGAGAGGTCGACTCCGATCTCCCGCATCACCTCCACCACTTCCGGATGAACGTGAGTCGCGGGCTTTGTCCCCGCCGAGTCGGCGACTGCGCGACCGCGAGCGTGGCGGTTGAACAGCGCGGCGGCCATCTGGCTGCGGCCCGCGTTTTGGCCGCAGACGAAAACGACGCGAGGTATTCGATCGGCCATATCTACAAGCTAGCACCGCTTTCAAACCGGAGGATGCGATGAAGCTCATACCGCTGCCACGAGGGCGCCGTTTCTTCGACCTGTTTCGGACGCAGGGAGCGCTGGTGAGCGAGACGCTTACCGAGCTGAGCAAGTCTTTGCTGGAGGGCAGAAGCCGGCACACGCGCTTGCGCGATCTGGAGCATGAGTGCGACGAGGCGACCCATCAAATCCACAGCCTCGTCAACAGCACGTTCATCACGCCGCTCGCCCAGGAGGACATCCTGCTCCTGGCGTCGAGCCTGGACGACATCGTGGACCTGGCCGAGGAGACCGGCGACAAGATCGACCTCTACCGGATCCAGGCCATTTCGGATGCCGCCAAGCAGATGGGCGAGTTCCTTGCGAAAGCAGGCGTCGAGATCGCGGCGGCGCTCGATCAACTGGAGGGCTTCGCACAGCTGAAACCTCACCGACTCGAGATCCACAGGCTCGAAAACGAGGGCGACACGCTCACGCGCACAGCGATCGGGGAGCTGTTCTCGACCGTGAGTGATGCCTCAGAGCTGGTGAAGTGGAAGGACATCTACGACTTGCTCGAAGCCACCATGGACGCTTGCGAGCACGCCGCCAACGTCATGGAGACGATCGCGATCAAGAATGCGTGAGATTGCGGTCCTCCTGTGGGTCACGATCGGAGTCGCAATTCTTTTCGATTTCACCAACGGGTTTCACGACACAGCCAACGCGATCGCCACTTCGATCTCCACGCGCGCCCTGTCTCCTCATGTGGCGGTCGGACTTTCAGCAGTTTTCAACCTGGTTGGTGCGGTAGTCACCGTCGCGTTCTTCCAGGCGAAGGTCTCCAACACCATCGCGAGCACGCTCGCCATCAAGCCTGGCCTCGTCGTCGTGATGTCGGCCTTGTTAGGCGCCATCTCGTGGAACCTCATCACGTGGTACCGCGGGCTGCCGAGCAGCTCGACCCATGCGCTCATCGGAGGCCTGTGTGGCGCGGGCATCGCGGCGGCCGGTGGCCTGGGTGGGGTCAAGTGGTCGTCGCTCGGCAAGCAGGTGGCCAGCCTGGCCATCTCTCCACCGTTGGGTTTTTTCGCGGCGGCGATCTTTGCGAGTCTGCTGATCTTCATCGTGTACCGCCTGCACCTGCGGCCGGCTCCCGTCAATCGCACGTTCCGCGGCCTGCAAGTGTTGACCGCCGCCTTCCTCTCTTATTCGCACGGGGCCAACGACGCGCAGAAGACCATGGCGGCCATCACGCTCGCCTTGATCGCCGCCGGCGACCTGACCACCTTCCAGGTCCCCCTGTGGGTCGTGGTTCTTTCCGCGGTGACGATTGCGTTCGGTACGTATGCAGGCGGCTGGCGCATCATCCGGACGCTGGGCTGGAGCATCATCAAGCTCGAGCCTGTAACCGGCCTGGCCGCTCAGTTCACGGGTGCGACCGTAATCCAGGCTGCGACGCTGGTTGGTTTGCCTGTGAGCACGACCCACGTCGTCACCGGTTCCGTGATGGGCGTCGGCGCCATCCGCAAGCTCTCTGCAGTGAGCTGGGGACTGGGCGCCAACATCGCGCTCGCGTGGCTCGTCACGATTCCGGCGGCGGCGATCATCGCGTGGGTGGTCTACGCCATTCTTCACACGGCGGGTCTGCGAGGGTAATAGAAAAATTGAAATCCTATTGGCGATTGACCGCTTCGTGATTAAACTCACGTAGCATCAACGTCTGAACCGAGGGGACGGCGTCAATACAACGTTTCACCCTACGAAGGAGCAATGGTGGCAACAAAGATTCTGGAACTGGCCGACGTGAGTGTGATCCGGGCCGCGGGCGGCATCGTATGCCGCAACAACAAATCCGGCGAGACAGAGATCGCCGTCATCCATCGCCCGGCCTATGACGACTGGACGCTGCCGAAGGGCAAGGTCGAGCCAGACGAAAGCGCTGAGGACTGCGCTCTGCGCGAGGTCCGCGAGGAAACCGGGCTTAAGTGTGAACTGAAGCGCCCGCTTGGCTGCACCGCATATGTCGACCGGCGCGGGCGGGACAAGGTCGCGTGCTACTGGGTGATGGAAGTGAAGGGAGGCCGGTTCCGGCCGGGGATCGAGGTCGACAAGCTGCTGTGGCTTTCGATCGAGGACGCGATCAAGCGCCTTACCTACGGACGCGACAAGACTCTCCTCGTTCAGCAGGACCTGCCCTGATCTGACCCTTCGGTAAGCTGGGCGCATGCAAACGGTCGCCGCCGCGGACCGGCTGGTGATTGCGGGCGTCGAGCTGCGGTCGCGGTTGTTCCTCGGGACAGGCAAGTACCCGTCCGACGAGTCAATGCTCGCCGCCCTGGAGGCCTCGGGCTGCGAGCTGGTGACCGTGGCGCTGCGCAGGCTGGACCTCGATCACCCGGACAAGAAAACGATTCTCGACGTGATCGACTGGAAGCGCTATCGCATTCTGCCGAACACCGCCGGGTGTCGAACAGCGGAGGAGGCGATCCGCATCGCCCGCCTCGCGCGAACGATGGGATTGTCCGACTGGGTCAAGCTCGAGGTCATCCCCGACCCGCGCTACCTCTTTCCGGATCCCGAGGAGACGCTAAAGGCGGCGCGAGTGCTTGTCGCCGAGGGCTTTCATGTGCTGCCTTACATCAACGCTGACCCCGTGCTTGCAAAAAAGCTCGAGGAGGTTGGCACCGTGACCGTGATGCCGCTCGGCTCACCCATCGGTTCGGGACAGGGCCTGCAGACGCTGCAGCAGATTCGCATCATCATCGAAGAGGCTCGCGTGCCGGTCGTGGTCGATGCGGGGATCGGAGCCCCATCCGACGCAGCGCTCGCGATGGAGCTAGGCGCCGATGCCGTGCTGGTCAACACAGCGATCGCCCTGGCCAAGGACCCAGCGCTGATGGCCGAGGCGATCAAAGAGGGCGTCGAGGCCGGCCGAAAGGCATACACCGCCGGGCGCATTCCGAAACGTGGTGAGGCCAGCGCGAGCTCGCCCACCGAGGGCATCTCGCGCCCGTCCTAGTCCGGCCGATCGCGATGGCCGTGGTCTCTGACGCTGCCGCCGGCCTGCGCGCGGCGCCGCGCGCAACAGTCCTCCAGCTCCGCGCGCCCGCACTGAGCGCAAGGAAGCTCGAGGACGAGGCGAACGAGCTGGTGGCGTCTGCCCCCGTACCGGTGCTGGTCAGCTCGCGCTGCGACATCGTCCTCGCGGTGGGCGCAGCCGGCGTCAACCTGCCCGAGAAGGACATCGAGGTGGCCGGCGCTAGACAGCTGATGGATGAGCGCCTGGTGGGCCGATCGGTGCACTCGCTGGAAAGCGCGCTGCAGGCTGAGCGCGAGGGCGCCGACTATGTGATCTTCGGCCCGATCTGGGCGAGCGCGAGTCACCCCACGTCGAGCCCGGCCGGCGTCGAGGCACTGGCCGAAGTGTCTCGTTCGCTTCACATCCCGGTCATCGCCATCGGCGGCGTGACAGATGAGCGGATCGCGGTTTGTCATGCGGCCGGCGCGGCAGGCTATGCCGCGATCGGATTGTTCGAGTGATCACGCTGCAGATAAACGGCAAGCAGGTTGAGCTGGAGCATGCGACGCCGCTGCTGGCTTACATCGAAACGCTTGGCGTCGACCCGCGCGCTGTCGCCGTGGAGCACAACGGAACGATCCTCGAACGAGCTGCATACGAAGCCATCACGCTGCAGGACGGGGACATCGTCGAGATCGTCCGCATGGTCGGCGGAGGTTAACGGAGAGCCAGGCGCTCTTTGATCGCTG
>DATHDR010000045.1:0-2977 GCA_035318965.1 Verrucomicrobiia bacterium
CGCTTGTCCAACGCATCCCGCGGGTCATGAGGACAAGAAGGACGAAGACCACCCAGGCGATCAGGATGGCGTCTCGTAGAACCTCCCATACGAAGATCTGGCTGAAAATCGCGGCCACCAACGCCGCGACGCTGATCCAGAAGAAGGCATTGCCCCAACGCACAGATGGATTATGGAAGGATTGGACGCCCGTCCTCGCCGATCGGCCAGTGCGGGTTGTGCGCGACCTCCCAAAGATGACCATCCGGATCAGCGAAGTAACCGTTGTAACCGCCCCACTCGGTAGCTAGTGGAGGCCTTGTCACGCGCGCACCGGCTCCTGCGGCAACTGCGATGAATGCATCAACTGCATCGCGGCTGTCGAGGTTCATCGCGAGTGCGAAGCCACGGTAGTCGCTGTCACGATGAGATTGATACGAGACGTTGGCGTCGTCTGCAAGCGCCTTTTCTCTCCAAACAGCAAGCAGCCCGCCGGCAGTATTGAAGAAGCTGACATCGCCTGGGACGGATGCTTTCGACAATGGAAAGCCCAAAGCGATGTAGAACTCCGTGCTGCGCGCGACGTCACGAACGCCGAGAGTTACGAGGCTGAGGCGAGCGGCTGATTTCATCACGACAATGATGGTGCCGGCGACGTCCACGACGTCCCGCCGACCGCGTTGCAGGAATTAGCGGATAAGCTCGGGAGTACCGGCGTGGTAGACGGCGCGATTTCGACCGCCCTCTTTGGCGAGGTAGAGCGCGGAATCGGCACAGCGGATCACCTCCTCGGCCGAGTCACCGTGATCCGGAAAGATCGCGACTCCGATCGATAGCGTCACCGGGACAAGAGGGTGGTGGAGGTGTTCGATGGTCACATGCGTGATCTGCTCGCGGATCTTCTCGATTCGGCCGGGGATGCCATCGAACGTTGCGCAGGGCAGGACTAGGAGGAACTCCTCACCGCCGTAGCGAAACGCCAGGTCCTCGTGCCGAATCTGCGCGCGTAGGAAGGCGCTCAGCGCCCTCAGCACATCGTCGCCGGCCTCGTGCCCGAACGTGTCGTTGATGTGCTTGAAGTGATCGATGTCGATCATGGCGAACACAGTCTTGTGTCCGCCGCGACGCGTTCGACTCAGTTCGCGCTCGACGAAATCCGCCAGGTAGCGGCGATTGTAGAGCCCGGTCAGAGGGTCCGAGATCGCCTGCGTGGACAGCCGCTCATTGGCGGTACGGAGCTCTGCTGTGCGCTCCGCCACCAAGCCTTCGAGCTCGGCGTACGCAGACCTGAGGGAATCTTCTGTGCTCCGCCGCTCCGAAACGTCTTCGAACATGACCAGGAAGTAATCGAGGTCGCCTGAGCGCGTCTCCACGGCAGTGGCGGTCCAGTGCAGCCAGAGGGTCTCGCCGTCCGTGCGAATGCCCTGCGTCTCTATCTCGGTCGATTCGACAGCAGGGTCCGACAGCGTCCTCAGCTGGTCGCCGACAAGAGTCATCTCCTCCGCCGGAAAGAAGCGGTCGATTGGCGCTCCAATCGCGTCCCTGGCCGAGGTACCCAGCATCGAACAGAAGCTGGGGTTCACGTCGATGATGGTCAGGTCGGCCGCAATCCGAACCACTCCCAGCGGCGCGTGGACGATGACCTCGTTCAGTGTCGCTGCAGACAGCCGGCTCTTGATCAGGAGCAAGAGCGACTCACGATGGGCCATCACCTGGCTCGCCATCAGAAGGGCGATCACGGCGCCTGCGAGCACTGTTGCGAAGACGTCCATCGGACGCCCAAGGATCGCCGCAACCACCGCGCTGAGGCCGCCGGCAAGAACCGCAAGCCAGGGCAGCGTGAGCTGCCAGACGTCGATCGGCTTCTCCTCGGCAGTCCGGTCTGCCGCGCCTGAGGGCCACAGCGCAGCCAGGGCCATCATGAGGTAACCGATGACCCAGCCCGAGTCGAGGACCGAGGCGTACGGGCCAACGTCCGCGTACACGAACGCGCTGTCGGCCAAAGCATTGGCCGCCAGACCCCCCAACAACAACATCAGACGACCCTGCGTTTCGTCAGTCGCCTGCCGGATGGCCAGAAGGAGAACCGCGCCGATGAGGATGTCGCCGACGGGGTAGGCCACGGTGACAAGCGACGCGAGCGAGGTGGCGGACTCGGAGAAGACCGCGCCCAATCCAAGCTCCCAACCCACGTACAGCAGCGACAAAGTCACGATGGCTCTGTCCAGCCACAACCGCAGGCCTGTCGAGGTGCCGCGGGCGGTGTGGGCGAAAGTCGTGATCCCGGCGATCGCCAGCGGTATCGCAGCCAGAAAGCCGATGTCGGTGACCGACGGGGAAACAGGCGTGATGCCCAGCCCTACTTCGTAGACGGACCAGACGACCTCTCCGAGGCACCAGCTGGCGGCCGACGCGGCAAGCAGGATCCAGGCCCGGCGGAGACGGCCCGCCGTTCGCATCCCGGCCAGTCCGCAGCTGACAGCCGCCGCCCCGGCCGCAACCGCTTCACCGACGTCGTCAACCGAGTTGGTCAACGTTGCTCCGCCAAGCTGGAGGTCCATCCAGGTGACGAAGGCGATCGCCGCCAACGCAAATGCCGACGCGAAAGCTATGAATCGCCACCAACCGTCGAGATGAGGGCGGGGCATGGGAATCACCATTATTTGGTCACTGAGCCGCCCCTGTATAGCACTCGCTCAACAAGATGGGTGAGATTTGGCACGCTATGTGCTCGCCGCCCTCGTCCGGCAGGTCGCAAGTGCGATTTGGAGACCTGGCGACGTCGATTGGCGCCAGCCGCGAATGGTGTCCGGGGCGGTCTGGACACGAAATAATTCGATGGTGCCGCGCGGAGATTCGAACCCTGGACCATTGGTTTAAAAGCTCGTTCCGAACTCCGCAAGACGACAGATCTATACCGCGAAGCCGGGTCTCGGGAGTCAGGAAGGCCTAATCCACTCCCGAGCCACGCCCGCTCTGTTCGTGCGATCACCGATCG
>DATHDR010000046.1:0-5171 GCA_035318965.1 Verrucomicrobiia bacterium
ACTGGCCCAAAGGGGAGTCCGCGTCACTCCGGTCGAGGTCCACGATGGGCCGATTGATGTCGGCGAGCTGCTGGCTCCGGCCCAAGGACAGAGTCTTGTTCTCGTTGTGCGTGATCTTCACCGGCACGGGTGGCAAGCGAATCTGGCAGACGCCCTGCTGGCGCGGCGCCCCGATGGGGTTGTCGTCGAGATGGGACTGCCGGTATGCCGCCCCAAAGGCGCGAGGTCCTACATCATCACGAGTGGAGCGGCGCGTGTGTGCGGTGAGGCCGCGGCCGAGGTCATGAGGTCATGAGCGAGAGCGCCCACCCGCGCGCCGACGAGCTCGAGTCTTTGACGACGCTCGAGCTCGTCGAGCTGATGCACGCAGAAGAACTTCGCGCGCATGAAGCCATCCATCCGCAGCTCGCCGAGATCGCCCGCGCCGTCGATGCCATCGCGGAGCGCCTGCGCTCGGGCGGCCGCCTACATTACTTCGGCGCGGGCACAAGCGGCAGAATCGCCGGGCTCGACGCCGCCGAGTGTCCGGCGACCTTTGGCATCGCAGCGGACCTTGTGCAGGCGCACGAAGGGGGCGATGACGCGCAAGAAGACGATGAACATCTCGGCCGCGATCATGCGATCGGCTCCGGGGTCGGGGCCGGTGACGTTGCACTCGGCATCAGCGCGAGCGGCACCACGGCCTACGTGCTGTCCGCGATAGGTGCGGCGAAAGCGGCGGGCGCGATGGTCGTGGCGCTCACCTGCGCCCCCGGCTCACAGCTTGGTGAGGCGGCGGATATCAAGATCGAGGTCGAGACCGGCCCGGAGGTGATCGCCGGCTCCACGCGATTGAAAGCCGGCACCGTGCAAAAGGTGATCCTCAACATGATCAGCACTGGAACCTTCACCCGGTTGGGTCACACATACCGGGGCCGGATGGTGAACGTGGTCGCCACCAACGACAAGCGGCGCGCTCGTGCCGCGCGCCTGGTTGCTGAATTGGGAGGCACATCGATCGAGCTGGCGGCGCGCGCGCTTGCTGAATCGGGGGGCAACGCCAAAGCAGCCATCCTCATGCTCTGTCGGGGAGTCAGCGCTCAGGAGGCGGAGGAGCTCCTCTCCGCCGCCGGAGGCAACCTCAACACCAGACTGACCGAGGCGCAGCGTCCATGAAAACGCTTCTGCGCGGCTCAATTCACGGGGTCAAGGGCGCCAACGCTGTGCTGGTGGACGGTGAGACCATCGCCTGGGTCGGGAACGGTCAGCCGCCCGAGCGCCCCGACGAAGAAGTAATGGCGGAGCCGGGCGAGCTGATTGCTCCTGGCTTCATCGACCTCCAGGTCAACGGGTTCGCCGGGCAGGACGCAGCGGCGGGAGCTGAGGCGATCGCGAAAATATCCGAGGCCCTGCCGGCGAGCGGCGTCACCGCCTTTCTTCCGACGCTGATCTCTTCACCCGTCGAGGCCTGTGCGGCATTTATGGCCGCGGTCGGCGCGGCTGCCGAATCTCGCGGCGCGCGAGTCCTCGGCGCCCATTTTGAAGGACCATTCATCAACCCCTCGTTTCGGGGCGCCCATGTCCGCGAGCACCTCTCCGACCCGGCACCTGAAAAAATCGACATCTTCGTAGGTGCTCGCCCGCGAATGGTCACGTTGGCTCCCGAGCTCCCCGGAGCATTGGCCGCCATCGAGCGCCTGCACGGGGCAGGGATTGTGGTCAGCGCTGGACACACCGGAGCAGACTTCGAACAGGGCCGCCGAGCCATCGCCGCCGGCATCCGTTTCGGCACGCACATCTACAACCAGATGCCTCCGGTCCACCATCGCAATCCTGGAATCGCTCTCGCTCTTCTCCTTGACCCGCGGGTCACAGTAGGGCTCATCGCGGACGGGGTGCACGTGCATCCGGGCGTATGCGAACAGCTGGTCCGCGTCAAGGGCACGTCGAGGATCGCGCTGACGACCGATCAGACATCGGCCGCAGGTGCTCCCGCAGGCACTTACTCGCTCTCGGGCCGTTCGGTCGTCAGCGACGGGCGTGTGGTGCGGCTTGAAAACGGCACGTTGGCCGGCAGCGCCGCAAAGATGGACGACCTCGTCAGGTTCATGGCGAACCTTCCGACCATCACGGCAAATCGAGCGGTCGAGCTCGCGACGGATGTTCCTGCGAGGGTTCTCGGCGAGCCCCGCCTCGGACGAATCCGTGAGGGGGCGTGTTCAGACCTCGTGGTGCTTGACCGGCATCTGGGGGTAAGACTGACGATGGTCCGTGGGCTGGTGCAATTCCGACGACGGTCCTAGGCATCGACATCGGAGGTTCTCGCAGCCGCGCGCGGCTGAGCGCGGGCGGCCGCATCCTCGCTGAGGCCGAGGGACCTGGCGCCAACGTCGCGACGCTGCCCCCAGCAGCGGTCAACCGCCGTTTGACTGCGTTGCTGGCCAAGCTTGGATCGATCCATCCCGACTCGTGCTGCGCAGGTGCAGCCGGCGCCGAGGTGCCGGCAGGCCGCCTTCGCCTCGAGAGATTGCTGCAGATCCTGCTGCCGGGCTGTCGTATCAGCGTCGTCCATGACGCTCGATTGGTCCTATCCGCAGCGCAGACCGACGAAGGCATCGCGCTTATCTCCGGCACCGGGTCTGTCGCCTACGGCCGGACGGCCGGCGCACGCGAGGCACGCCGTGGCGGATGGGGTTGGCAGGTCGGCGATGACGGAGGTGGTGCCTGGATTACACGGGAAGCTGCGCGTGAGGTGATGCGGCGTGCTGATTCTGGCCAGTCGGTGGGTGAGTTGGGGTCGAGGCTCCTTGCCGCCTGCCGCGCCGGCGACATGACGCAGCTGCCGGGAAAGCTGCATGGACTTCGCGAACCGATGCAATGGGCGGCCATCGCTAACGTTGTCTTTGAGACTGCCGACCTGGACCCGGGGGCGCAAAGCATCGTGCTGCGAGGCGCCTCGGCGCTGAGCGACCTGGCGAAGTCAGTGCGGGCCTCCCTGGGTATAGATGGGCCCATCGTCATGGCAGGTGGCTTACTCCTCAACCAGCCGAAGCTGGAATGCGCCGTTCGCGACGAGCTGGGATCGCAGTGCATCCGACTCGAAGAACCGCCGGTGGCCGGGGCAGTCCGGCTTGCCGAATTGGGGCTCAGGTCATGAGTCATTTCCGCGACGAGATCGCTGAGCAACCGGAGGTTGCATCGCGCCTGCTCCGGCAGAGTCGTGACGCGGTCGCGGCCATAGGGGCCCGAATTCGTGCGATTCGGCCGCGAGGTTATGTCATCGCGGCTAGAGGCAGCTCCGACCACGCAGCGCTCTACGCCAAGTATTTGTTTGGCGTCAGGAATCGGGCTCTCGTCGCTCTGGCAGCGCCGTCATTGTTCACTCATTACGCAAGGCCACCGCACCTCGAGGGGCAATGCGTTATCGGCATCTCACAGTCTGGCGCGTCGCCCGACGTTGTCTCGGTTCTCGAGGAGGCCAGGCGGCAGGGCGCGCTCACGGTCGCGATCAGTAACGACTCCGAGTCGCCTCTGGGCAAGGCGGCCGAGTATGTCTTGACGCTGGGAGCCGGCCCGGAGCGTAGCGTGCCGGCCTCCAAGACCTACACGGCAAGCCTGCTCGCGCTAGCCCTCATCTCGCAGGCGGTGGATCCGGACGTGGCGTTCGAATCCGGACTCACGATGGTTCCGGAGGCGATGGCAAAAGCGCTCGAGATGGACTCCGACTTGGAGAAACTTGTTGCCCCGCTAAACGGTACGAGGGCGATCGTTCTGGGCCGGGGCTTCAACTTCTCGACGGCCGAGGAGCTCGCGCTCAAGCTGATGGAAACGAGCTATGTCATGGCGCGTGCATGGTCGGTCGCGGACTTCGAGCACGGACCGATCGCTGTCGTCGAGGCCGGCATTCCCATCGTCGTGGTCGATGGCGGTGGCGCAGTGGCAACGTCCATGGGGTCGATCCGAGAGCGCGTCGGTGCGAAAGGCTGCCCTGTTGTTCAGCTCGTCGACGGCAAGATGAGTGATGTCGATCCTTCGACGACCGTGCAGGTTGCCTCGGGGCTGCCTGAGGAATTGACCCCGATCAGTCTGGCCGTGCTGGCGCAGCTTCTTGCTTACCGCGTCGCTGTAGCCAGGGGGTTCGACCCGGACAGCCCTCGCGAGATTCGCAAGGTGACGCGCACCTGGTAGCCGCCGTTTTAGGCGATCGCCATTCACACTGGCTGTAACAGTTCATGTAGTAATCCGCGAGCTTCTAGGGGATCAAAGCAAGTCCGAGACGACGGGAGGGAGCACTATGGCGGGACCGTTCATATTCATCGCGACGAACAGCCTTAAGGCAGGAAAGCTTGAAGCTGAGAGACGACGCGTCCCAGGACTGGTCGACTTCATCGCAGCCAATGAACCACGTCTTATCGCTTTCAACGAGTACGTGAATGACGAAGGAACAGAGGTGGGAGTCGTCCAGGTTCACCCTGATACGGACTCCTTTGAGTTCCACATGGGCGTCGTCCGCGATCGGGCCGCTCGTGCATACGAAGAGACGCTGGACGCCACAACGAGCATCGAGGTTTTCGGCGCTCCAACCGAAACCATCCTTGAAATGTTGAGGCGGGCAGCCGGGGGAGGAGTTCAATTCACGGTGAAGCAACATCACCTGGGCGGATTTACACGATCAAATTAGAGATAAGCCTCCCGCGTTGAGTGTCGGTGTCCCGTGCGTGACCGGCGGTTCGTCTCTCATTCCGCTCGAGATCCATCGACAATCTCAGGGTCATCGGGCCAACCTGGCGTGACTGACCGGTAGCCGGCCTCATCGAAGAGGGCGGCACAGCGGTCCCAGCTGCTGGGGAGCAGCCATAGGCCGTGCACGAAAACGACCGGAGTCCTGCCGCTCGCGTTTGCCTGATCGATCTGGTCGGTGGTGATCCGAGATACCGCATCGACCACGCGATCATTCGACTCTTTGTCCTGCGTGCCAGACGAGATCATGTCAACGCTCCTTGATTAGGAGAAGGCTTGCAACCATCCCAGCCTGGCACCGGACCGGCGCCGCATCTTCTGTCAAACGACTGGATCTCGAGTGGAATCCGGGGGAGGGCACCGAAACTAACCGCGAGAGGTTTATCTCGAATGTGAACGCGTAAATCCGCCCAGGTGATGTTGCTTCACCGTGAATTGAACTCCTCCCCCGG
>DATHDR010000047.1:0-3695 GCA_035318965.1 Verrucomicrobiia bacterium
AACCCGGCCACTCGCGTGCTGCTGCAGGTCACCGTCGAAGACGCCGCCGCGGTCAACGACACGTTCGAAAAGTTGATGGGGCCGGACGTCGAGCCCCGCAAGAAGTTCATCCAGGCGCACGCCAAGAGCGTCCGCAACCTCGACATCTAGGTCGCGTCCATGCGAATCGCAGTTGACGCCATGGGCGGCGACTTCGCCCCTACCCAGGTCGTGCAGGGCGCGGCGCTGGCAGCCACCGAGTACGGGATCGACATCTCGCTGGTGGGCTTGCCCGCTTCTGTCCAGCCGCTGCTCGACTCGCATCCCCGACTGCAGCTCGTGCCGTGCACCCAGGTGATCGCGATGGACGAGCATCCAGCCCACGCGGTGCGCTCCAAGCTCGACTCTTCGATGTCCGTCTGCGCGCGGATGTGCAAGGAACGGCGTGCCGACGGCTGGATCTCGGCCGGCAACTCCGGCGCGATCATGGCCGCAGCGCTCTTCATCCAGGGACGGATCAGAGGCGTCGACCGGCCGGCGCTGGGCTCGATCGTGCCGACGCGAAACGGCTTCGCCTATTTCCTCGACGTCGGGGCCAACGTCGACTCCAAGCCGGAATACATGGTGCAGTTCGCGTCGATGGGCGTGGTCTACGCTCGCGAGATGCTGGGCCGAGCCAGCCCTCGCGTCGGCCTGCTCAGCAATGGCGAGGAAGAGGGCAAGGGCGACGAGCTCGTCAAAGAGACCGCCCGGCGCCTGAAAGGCTCGCTCCCCGGATTCATCGGCAACGTCGAGCCAAAAGACATCTACGCCGCGAAGGCCGACGTAATCGTCGCCGACGGATTTGTTGGCAACGTCGCGATCAAGATGGCTGAGGCAACGGCGGAGTTTCTGTTCCGCAACCTACGCGACGAGATTCCGAAAACCATGCGTGGCAAGCTCGGCGGCCTGCTCATCCGGCCCGGCGTACAAGAGCTCCGCGCTCGCATCGACTGGAGGGAGTTCGGCGGCGCTCCGCTGCTTGGGATCGATGGCGTGGCTGTGGTCGCCCACGGCCGCTCCGACGCGCGTGCGATCAAGAACGCGATCCGGGTCACGCGCGATGCGGTGCAGAATCAGCTCGTCGGTAAGATTCGGGCAGAGGTGGGAAATTGAGCAGGAACGGCCGGACGCGCGTCGTCGTGACGGGGATGGGCACCGTGAATCCGCTCGGCAAGAACCTGGAGGAGTACTGGCACGGCCTGATCGAGGGGCGCAGCACCGCCCGCATGGCCGAAGGCTATTCGACTGACAAGCTGACCACGAAGTTTGCATGCGAGGTGCCCAACTTCGACCCTCAGGAGTTCATGGACCGCAAGGGCGCCCAGCGCATGGCGCGGTTCTCGCAGATGGCCGTCGCCGCATCGACGATGGCGCTCGCCGACTCGGGGCTCGACCTCGCCAAGGAGGACAGCTTTCGGGTCGGCGTCGACATGGGCACCGGGATCGGAGGCTTCATCGAGATGACCAACGGCGCCATCTCGTACGCCACGAAAGGACGCCTCAACCCGCTTTACGCGCCGATGATCATCCCGAACATGGCGGCGGCCTCCGTCGCGATGGCGTTTCACCTGCGTGGGCCGAACACCACCGTGACCACGGCGTGCGCCGCGTCGACCCATACGCTGGGGGACGCGACGCGAATCATTCAGCACGGCGATGCCGACGTCATGCTCGCCGGCGGCAGCGAGGCGTCTCTGTGCGAGGTGGGCATCACGGCTTTCAACGCAATCCGGGCGTTGTCGACTCGCAACGATTCGCCGGAAAGGGCGAGCCGGCCTTTCGATCGCGACCGTGACGGATTCGTGCCCGGCGAAGGCGCCGGCACGCTCGTCCTGGAGTCCGTCGAGCATGCGGTCAACCGCGGCGCCCGCATCTACGGTGAGGTGCTCGGCTACGCGCTGACGTGCGATGCGTTTCACCAGGTTGCTCCGGACGAGACAGGTGAGGCTCCGGCCCGCGCCGTGACGCTCGCCCTCAAGGACGCCGGAATCGAGCCAAAGGATGTCGATTACATCAATGCTCACGGCACCTCGACGCAGCTCAACGATGCCGGCGAGACCAAGGCGCTGAAGATCGCACTGGGCGAGCACGCTTACAAGGTCGCGATCAGCAGCACCAAGTCGATGATCGGCCATCTGCTGGGCGCGGCCGGCGCGGTGGAGGCCATCGCCACCCTGCTCACGATCAACCGCGGCGTGATCCACCCGACCATCAACTACGAGAACGCTGACCCCGCATGCGACCTCGACTACGTGCCCAACCAGGCGCGGCGCCAGGACGTGCGCATCGCGATCTCGAACGGTTTCGGATTCGGCGGACACAACGCTGTAGTGGTCTTGAAGAAGTACGAGGAGTGATCCGAGAAACCAGTGGCTGACGAAAACAACATCGGAACGATCGTCTCGCGGAGCCTCCAGGAGGAGATGCAGACCTCCTACATGGAGTACGCGATGTCCGTCATCATCAGCCGGGCTCTGCCCGAGGTGCGTGACGGGCTCAAGCCGGTGCAGCGGCGCATCCTCTACGCGATGCATCGCGCCGGAGCCACCTCCGGGAGCCGGCATCGCAAGAGCGCAGCTTTCGTCGGCGACGTGCTCAAGCTCTATCACCCACACGGCGAGGGCGCTGTTTACGACGCGCTGGTGCGCATGGCCCAGCCGTTCTCGCTGCGCTATCCGCTGATCGACGGGCAGGGCAACTTCGGAAGCGTGGACGGTGATCCCGCCGCCGCAATGCGATACACGGAGGCGAGGCTGTCCGCCATCACCGGCGAGCTGATGGCCGACATCGAAAAGCAGACGGTCGACATGCAGCCCAACTACGACGGCCAGGAAGAGGAGCCGAAGGTGCTGCCGGCCCGGATTCCGAACCTCCTCATCAACGGCGCCTCGGGCATCGCGGTCGGCATGACCACCAACATCCCACCCCACAACCTGCGCGAGATCGCCGGCGCGATCAAGCACCTGGTGGAAGATCCGGAAGCAACCGGCGAAGACCTGCTGACCTTCGTCAAGGGCCCGGACTTTCCGACCGGTGGCCTGATCATGGGCACGGCTGGGATCAAGGCCGCGTACGCGACCGGCCACGGCCGGATCATCGTCCGCGCGCGCCACACGCTCGAGGAAGCGCCCAACGGCCGGGAGCGGATCATCGTCGACGAGCTTCCTTACGCGGTCAACAAGGCCACGCTGGTGGGGAAGATCGCCGAGCTGGTGTCCGAGCGAAAGCTGGAAGGCATCGCCGACCTGCGCGACGAATCCGACCGGGACGGCATGCGGATCGTCATCGAGCTCAAGCGCGATGCTCGCGCGTTCACCGTGCTAAACAACCTCTACAAGCACACCACGCTGCAGACGACCTTCGGCGTGATCATGCTGGCCATAGTCGACGGACGGCCAGTCATCCTCAGCCTGAAGCAGGCGCTGCAGCTCTTCATCGACCACCGCCGCGAGGTCATCCTCCGCCGCACACGTTTCGACCTCGAGCGGGCGCAGGAGCGGGCGCACATCCTCGAAGGCCTGAAGATCTGCCTCGACCACCTGGACGAGGTGATCAAGACGATCCGCGCAGCCGCCGACCCGGACATCGCGTCGACCGAGCTTCAGACCAAGTTCGGATTGAGCGACCGGCAGGCAAAAGCGGTGCTGGCCCTCACGCTGAGCCGGCTCACCAAG
>DATHDR010000048.1:0-2130 GCA_035318965.1 Verrucomicrobiia bacterium
TCATGAGACTTCCTGTGTCAACCGCTTGGTTGAGGAGAGGACAGGAAGGCTACGGCGCCGGCGTGTTTAGTGGGATCGTAGAGCTGTCGGTCGGTCCAGGCGCGCCACAGGACGCGCGCCCAGGCTCGCGCGAGGATGCGAGTGGCATGGGGATGATCGCAGCCTCGAGCCCTGGCGCGCGTGTAGATGTCTGCCGCCCACGGGCTTTGCCGTCTGGAGTTGCCGGCGAAGCAAGTGAAGGCGACGCGAAGCCGCTTGTTGCAGGCCCACCGCCAAGCGACCACGCGGGACTTTCCACTTTGATAGGTAACGGGAGCCAGGCCCGCCTCACCAGCAAACTGCTGCTCGGTCTGGAAGCGCTGCCTGACATCGCCGAGCTCAGCAAGGATCTGAGCGGCGCAGATGCGGCCGGCCCTGGGGAACGACATGATGATGCGGCCATCGGGCAGCTCGGCGATCATGTGCTCGATGCGGCTGCCGATGGTGGCGATCTGGGCGACGAGAGTTTGCAGGGTGCGCGCGAGGGCGCACACGAGTTCAGCCTTGGCTTTGCTCTCGGCCTTGCCGGCACAGCCGGGCGGGGCGGTGTGGAGGTGAGCCAGCAAGGCTTGTGGCTTCTTGTGCCCATAGTAGGGATGGCGAGCCAGGAAGCCGGCCAGGCGCTTGGGGCCGAGACGAGCCGCGGCCTCGGGGGAAGGATAGCGTTCGATGAAGGCAAGGGCGATGCGGCAGGTCAGGTCATTGAAGAGCGTTGCGGCAGCGGGCCAGAAGCTTTGCAGCACGGCGGTGAGCTGATTGGCCATGGCAACGCGCGTGGCCACCAGATCATCGCGGCCGCGCACGAGGCCGCGCAAGGCCTTGATGGCATCGGACTGCGGCTCGAGCGAGCGCAGGCGATGGCCGTCGGTGCGCAGGATATCGGCCAGGATGTAGGCGTCACCCGGATCGCTCTTGGCCGAAACGGCGCGGTATCGCGGCCGGCAGGCCTTCACCACATTGGGGTGGATCGGCACGACGGTGAAGCCTGCATCGACCAGGGTATCGACGAGCAGGCCGGAGGGCCGTTCGATGGCGATGCGGATCTCGCCCTGCCGCTTGCGCAAACGGCGGACCAGATCGCCAAGTCCTTGCCGATCATGATTGACCGCGAAGCGGTCCAGCACCTCGCCGCCGCTATTGATGACACAAACGGCGTGCGAGCCATCGCCCCAATCGACGCCTACCAAAACAGTCATCGGCCCATCTCCTCGATCTGGAGTATGATCCCGACTGCCGGGAGCCTTGGCGGGTTGCTCATTGACCGGCGCTCTGGGGTGCGACCCACGGCGCAACTTCCTGTAGCCCGTCTCAGACTCCCGGCCACCGTCGCCTCGCAACTCTCATGAGGGTTCTCGCGGAACCAGCGAGCGGGGCGATGACGGCGATGGCGCAGGACCGACGCGGGCTCACCCTATCGAACAAGCTCACGTCGGGCAGAGCTTGCCCAATGAGCGGGCGGGACGCCCGCGGTCCGGAAGAACATGACAACAGCAAAAGAGTTTAGTCATGGCATTGCGTACCCTCACCGTCGGCATCGATGTCGGCGGCACCTTCACCGACCTCCTGGCGATCGATCTGCGCTCCAACGAGGTCAAGCTCGCCAAGGTGCCGACCACCGTCGACAACCAGGCGATCGGCTTCATGGCAGCGCTCGCCGCGGCCGGCGCTGATCCCGCCACCGTGCAGGCCATCGTCCATGGCACGACCACGACCACCAACGCCCTCCTTGAACGCAAGATCGCGAAGGTCGGGCTCATAACCACCAAGGGCTTCCGCGATGTGCTGGAACTCGGCCGTCGCACGCGACCGCAACCCTACGGCATGCGCGGCACCTTCCGGCCCCTGATCGAGCGCGAATACCGGTTGGAAGTGCCGGAGCGCATGGACGCCGACGGCAAGGTGCTGACGCCTCTCGACGAGGCCGCCGTGGCCGAGGCGGCGAAGAAGCTGCTGGCGCTGGGCTGCGAAGCCGTCGTCATCCATTTCCTGCACAGCTACATCAATCCCGAGCACGAACGCCGCGCGGCAAAGATCGTCCATGCGCTGTGGCCCAACGGCTACATCACGGCGGGTCACGCCATCCTGTCGGAG
>DATHDR010000049.1:0-5016 GCA_035318965.1 Verrucomicrobiia bacterium
AGCCGATTTCGAATGATGGTCGGGTCCTGGCGAAGCTGCTCGAGTCTGAGGTCGGTGAACGCCGCCACTTTCACCGGTTCGAACCTTGCAAAGGCACGCCGGTAGCCGTCGCGGCGATTGAGGATGGTGGCCCAGGATAAACCGGCCTGGGCACCTTCGAGGATCAGCATCTCGAACAGGTGCCGGTCGTCGTGCGAAGGGACGCCCCACTCTCGGTCGTGGTAGGAGCGCATGGCGGGCGAGCTTTCCGCCCACGAGCACCTTCCGGCGGTCATCTGAAACGCTCCGAGAGCTTCTCCGTGGTCAGGGTCTCACTCGCGGTCTCATGCTCTGAGCCTCTCGAGGCCATCGAGGATGAGATCCAGCCCGAACTGGAACTCCTCCGCGTAGTCGTATCCGGGCTTCATAGCGTGCTCGGTGATCATCTCGGTGAGATACGGGTACTCGCCCGCGAGCTGCCGAAGGATGTTGTCGCCGACCTCCGCGACCTGCTCCTTGGACTGGAGCGGAAGGTTGATCTGCTGCAGCGCGAACCCGTAAACGTAACCGTCGATGGCGGAGAAGGCATGGGCGGCCATGACAAGCGTGAAGCCCGCCTTCCGAAGGCTTCCGAAAACCGAGTCGTGGTGTCGTAGGGTCGCCGGACCGGGCTTCGTCCTTGACTGCATGAGGCTCGGCGCCCAGGGGTGGCGCAGGAGAGCTTGGTGGGCCGAGATCGCCCGCTTGCGCATGGCCGACTTCCAGTCGGCGCGGTCGGCCGGCAGCTCGATCTCGCTGAAAACCAGGTCGACGATGCCGTCAAGGATGTCGTCCTTGTTGGCAACGTGGTTGTAGAGCGACATCGCCTCGACCTGGAGCTTCTGTCCGAGGTTGCGCATCGAGAGTGAGTCGATTCCGCTCGTGTCGGCAACAACGATCGCGGCGCGCAGGACCCGCTCCCTGCTCAAAGGTGTCCGAGGCTTGGTACCTGGGTCGGTTTCGGCAGCCATCAACTTGACAAGCTTACGCTGTACGTGTAGGTTTACGCCATAAGCTTACGCCGTAAGCTGATTCCATTGGAGAACCCGCCATGACCTCGCCCAAGCGCCTCGCGCGAATCGCCGGCTTCCTTTACCTGCTCGCCGGCATCTTCGGCGGCTTTGCCGAAGGGTATGTCGAACCCAAGATGTACGTTGCCGGCAACGCCGCGGCCACAGCTGGGAACGTCGTCGCGAACTCGGGACTTGTCCGGATGGGCGTAGTCGCAGACCTGCTCGATGGGACGGTCTTTGTCTTCCTCGCCCTGACCCTCTACATCCTGCTGAAGCACGTGCACAAGAGTGTGGCGAGGGCGATGCTGGTCCTGGTCGCACTCGCGACCGCCATCACCTGCCTTGTTGCGGTTTTCGAGTTTGAAGGGTTGCGGGTCGCAACCGACGCGTCCTACGCGGCCGCCCTCGGCACCGCCGGGTCGAATGCCCTCGTGATGCTCTTGCTCGACATGCAGCACTACGGACTGCTCATCGCGCAGATTTTCTTTGGCCTGTGGCTGGCACCGCTGGGTTATCTCGCCTACAAGTCAGGGATGTTTCCCAAAGCACTGGGAGTGCTGCTCGTTGTGGGAGCCGCCGGCTACCTCGTGGACATGCTCGCGCTGTTCCTCGTCCCCGGTTTCGGCGAAAAGATCTCCGCCTTCGTCGTCATCCCATCGGCAGTCGCGGAATTATGGATGCTTGGCTATCTGGTCGTGAAGGGCGTGAGGACCCCAAAGCCGAAAGACGAGCGCATCCTCGCAGCAGCGTAAAGCCATCGCACACCGACGGCGGCCCTCCCGGGCCGCCGTCGAAAGCAACTATCTAAATTGTTGGTTTGAGCTGGAATCGACGTCCTGTGATCTTGCTTGGTTCGATCGCGATCCGATAGGGTTTCGCACCTGGCGCGACCGGCTTGGGAGCGACACCGCGAGCCGCCCACGACACATCGTCGAACGAATCCGTTGCATCAACGGCGACGCCTTGCACCATCACACTCCAGCCGGCGCCAGTTGAGGAATCGTAGTGGTCGATTTCGAACGCGACTTTCGAATCGGGCCCATGCGACAGCTTGCTACCGGCCGCGGTGCGGATGGCAATGATCCGGCCATTAATCGCATAGTTGACCGGAAAGATCTGCGGCTGGCCATCGATGACGATGGCTATCCGACCCAGGCTGTGCCGGCCGAGGATTGCAAGGCACTCCGCCTCCCTGATCTCGAGCTCTGCCTGCATTCAGGCGGCTTGGCGACGCGAACCCGCGGTGGGAACAGAATGCACTGTCGTGTACGAGCCTGAAGCCCGTTCGCCCAGATCGGCGAGCAGCCACCAGGCGATCCAGATTAGTGGAGACGCCAACACGAGGATGATCGCGTAGACGAAAACAACACCGAGGTACATGTAACTCCTCCTTTGGGGCCATCGTGCTCGCAATCGGTGTGGCCATAAAGAGTCGAAAGGCCTGTGAGGCGGTGGCCCATCGGCCCGCGTCGTCAGCCCTGCAGGATCCGCTTCGTCGTGTCGAACTCTTCCCGGCTGATCTCTCCCGCGGCCAGACGCCGGCGCAGCGTCTCAATGGCGGGATCATCGCTTTGTCGAGCTCCGCTGAAGGAACGCATCCCCCAGATCACCAGGGCGATCACGCCGCCCCAGACGAGCAGCATCATGCTTCCCATCCAGAGCCAGCTCCAGCCGTCTGAATAGCCCCACATCATTTCGTTCAACCTCCAGAAAACAAGCAGTCCCGAGGATCCTTTCTGTTCGCCTCGAGTGCCCAGTGCGACTTTTCGGTATCTCTCGGTTTACGTAGTCACTCCCTCGGGACTTCATGAGCGTAGGTCGACCAGCCAGACCTGTTTAGAGTCTTTCGGCCTCCGCTGTGCGGGACAGGCCTAGGCCGCCGAGCTCAAGGTCACGAGTTCGCGAACGCGATCAGCAAAGAAATCGGCGTTGGCCGTTGGTGACGAAGCCCGCGGCCGCCGTCCTTCCGAGGGAAACCCTGCCTACCACTTGAGGGCCAAAGGCCCGCAACCTCTCTGCGCATTCGAGGGCCGCTCGTCCCCTTGAAAGGGTGCGAGCCGGCTACCTCCCGGTGGCCGCACCCTTCGGCGCGTAATACTCGCGCCAGATCAGCCGGTGGATCGGGATCCAGCGCGGGATGTCGCGCAGGACAGGGATCAAGGGCACGAGGGCAAGCGCGATCGTGAGAACCGTCATCAGGATGATGATCCCGAGGTCGGCGTTGCCGCCATTCAGGCCGATGAACCCGGTGTCGCTGTTGAACGGAAACACCTGGTACCACATCGTGTAGAGCCAAAGCCACGTCTGGCCCGGGTACATCCCGGTCTCGTTCATCATTCCCCACAGGGAACCGGTCAGGTTGGCCTTCTCGGCGAGGCCGCCGAGGTATTCGCCGTCTCCCATGAAGAGCAAGGGCTGCGTGTAGTCGGTCTGGTAAAACCGCCCGTTGATGACGAGCAACCCGTCGAGACCGCCTGACTGGGCGATGCCGAGCAGGTTGGACATCATGACCGGTAGGGGTCCGTAGTCGCCGCTGGCGACGCTCACCTTTCCGTCCGAGACGGTGGCTGCGGCAAGGGCTTTCGTATAGGAGTCAAGCCACCCTGCTTGCTGGTCGGCGGTGGCGCCGTGCCAGTTTGCGAGTGCCGCGCCCAGCTCTGTGTTGCTGTAGCTCGCACGCTGCAGTGGTTGGAGCACGAAGGCATCACCCGCGTCGACCGGGATGCGAACACCAAACCAAGCCTGTGGCGCGATCGGGCCCCACGTCTGTGCAGCATCCGGTGTCGAGTTGTAAGGCTGGCCGTAGCCGGCCGTAGTGGTCGAGCCGGCGAGCTCTCCAGTCGCCGTGGTCACGAGGTCGACAGGATCCGCCGTCGCCCAATCGGCGATCGTCACCGGCGCCACATCGGGTGACGACAGGAAGGCGGCCAGCAACAAAACGAGCGCGCCGACGCCGGCAAGGGCGAGGACCAGCTCCTTCACCAGGTCATACGGCACCAGTCGAACGCCGCGGTAGTACTGTTCCTGGGTCGCACCCATCGATTTCATGACCGTGCGCCTCCTTCCGGGTCGATCGGTTTCACAACCCCGCGTGATCGCACCATGACGATGTGGACGACGACCAGGAAGGTGACCCCGATGGGCAGCAGCATCACGTGCAAGCCGTACATCTGGCCGAAGTTGAGGACATTGAAGAAAGCGCCTATGCCGGCCGAATTCATCGCGTCCTTGGCGTTGATCGCGATGAACTGCGCGTCGAAGTTCTGCTGCGTGAGATAACCGGTGAACGCGGTGAGGATGCTGATGCCGAAGATGACGACGCCGACCATCCAGGTCGCTGCGCGCCCGTGGCGCCACCCGGCCATGAAGTATTGGCCCCACAGGTGGAGGACCATGAAGATGAAGAACAGCTGCACAGACCAGAAGTGCAGGCTGTTGAAGAAGCGACCGACGCTCGAGTCGTGCCACCACTGTGGGCCCATGAACGAGAGGACGACACCGCTCACGATGACCCAGACCAATGCGGCGATGGTGATCACGCCGAAGACATAGACCCAGGATCCTACGTAGTAGGGCTGCCGGTCTGGCAGCAGGTGGTCCATCGGGAGGTGTCGGTCGATCGCCTGGCGGAGCCGCAGCGTCCAGCTCTTGGACTCACGAGGTGTGGCGCCTTCGAAGCTACTTGTTGTGCCCATCGTCACCCTCCTTTCCATGCGGGAACGGGGCGACCAGCGCGATCGCAAAAAGGACGACCATCCCCGCTATCACGAGCAGGTTCGGCATCGAGATCAGGATGAAGCCCCAGTGAAAGTACGTTGCCGGTGAGTCCATCGCTTGCAAGCTCCTTCTGGTGTGTTGGAGTCACCTTGGGCGTGCGCCGGGGGTATCGATAGGGCCGAACGTCCCTACTCGAACGGGCAGCTTGGGCTGTCCTGCGCGACCGATGGGCCCTGATCAGTGGGACCTTCGACCCTCGCCGCCGGCG
>DATHDR010000050.1:0-4450 GCA_035318965.1 Verrucomicrobiia bacterium
GAGGCAACCAGCGCACCGAACTTCGGCGACAGCCCGAAGACGATCGCCACGATGGCAGCCACGTAGTAGGCGGCTGTGGAGTAGACGCGCGTCGCCGCCATGACGCCGATGTTCTCGGCGTACGTCGTCTCACCTGTGCCCCCCAAGAATCCACTTATGGTCGTGCCGATGCCGTCACCCATGAACGTCCGGCCGAGCATGTGGCTCAGGTCCCTCTTCATGATGCCGCCGATCGCGTAGACGTGGCCCGCGTTCTCGGCGACCAGGATGACCGGGATGAAGAAGAACAGGCTCAGCGTGGTGCCGAATTGACTGAAGTCAGGGAAGCTGAACGCCGGCACACCAATGAGCGACGCCTGGCCGATCGAGTTGAAGTCGATGTGGCAAGCGGACTTCGCGTCCCCGCACGCTGGATACACGGCCGAGACGATGTATCCGACCACAATTCCAATCAAAACCGGGAGCATTCGGGGGAAACCACGTAGGTAGACGGCCGCCAGCACGGCCGCCAGCAACGTGACCGTGGCCGTGAATGGTTCGCCTGCGTAGTTTGTGGTGGCCGCGCTCGCGAGCGCCAGGCCTATCACGGCGACGACCGTCCCCGTGACGACCGGCGGCAGAAGGTAGCGGATCGGGTTCACGCCGACGAAGTGAACGATGACGCCGATCGCCAGGTAGATGACCCCGGCCATGACGATGCCCGCGTAGGCCAGACCGTGGTTGGGGTTTTGCGCGCCCTGCACCGCCAGAACCGAGCCGATGAACGAGAAGCTCGAGCCGAGATAGCTGGGCACTTTGAAACCTGTGACGACGAGGAAAATCAGCGTCGCGACGCCGCTGAAGAAGATGACGGTGTTCGGGTTGAAGCCCAGGATCAGCGGCACCAGGACGGTGGCGCCGAACATGGCCACCACATGTTGCAGGCCCAGGAGGATCGTCTGTGGCCACGGCAGCCTGTCCTCCGGATAGACGACGTCGCGTTCCCGTGCCCCAGTAGCCACCGCCATGGCGCCCCTCTCCCTTTACGTGCGCCCCGGTCCCCGGTGCCGGGGTCCCCGCGCTATGGTAGCCGCCCGTGTGGGCTTTGCAAGATGCCCGCCTGCCTGACGGTTCCGAGGTGGACGTCGTCGTGGACGGTGAGCGGATAGTTCGGATCGGCGCCGGCGCGGCGGAAGGTGTCTCTCCGGCCACTGACTGCGCCGGCAAGCTCCTGCTGCCCGCGTACATCGACGCCCACGTCCACCTGGACAAGGTGCTCATCCGGGGCGAGTTGCGCGAGCACGACGGCACGCTGGGCGGAGCCATCGGCGCCATCCACGAGCGCAAGCGGCGCTACACCGTGGCCGACGTGGCGGCTCGAGCTCGCGCTGTCATCGAGAGATCGGTCGCTTTGGGCACGACTCGGCTGCGCTCGCATGTTGACGTGGATACGATCGGCGGCCTGGTGCCGCTTGAAGGCGTAATGACCGCAGCCGAGGCGTGTGCCGACATCGCCGAGGTAAGCACCATCGCGTTTCCCCAGGAGGGATTGCTCCGCGACCCGGGCGCGTACGACCTCATGCGGGCGGCCCTGGAGGCGGGCGCGGACGTCGTCGGCGGCATGCCGCACTGGGAGCTGGATGAAGGCTCGCAAAAAGAGCACGTCCGGCAGTGCTTCGAGTTAGCCGAGCGCTTCGATCGCGATCTCGACATGCACGTGGACGAGACAGATGACGGTGGCGTGCGGACCCTGGAGATGGTGGCCGACGAGGCGTTGCGCCGCGGTTTTTTCGGCCGCGTGTGCGCTGGGCATGTCTGCTCCCTGGCCGCCGCCCCACACGACTACGCGGATCGCGTCATCGACAAGTGCCTGCGAGCAGGGATCTCGATCGCTTCGAACCCGGTCACCAACCTGGTCCTTCAGGGGCGTGGAGATCGGGGCTTGATTCGCCGCGGCACGACGCGAATCGGCGAGCTGCGCGCGGCTGGCGTGAACGTGTTCTTCGGGCAAGACTGCGTCAACGACGGCTTCTATCCGTTCGGGCGAGGCTCGATGCTCGAGGTGGCTCTGATCTCAGCCCATGCAGCCCACCTCACCACTCGGGCCGACCTTGCATTCGCGTTGCGCGCAGTCTCGGAGGCACCGGCGCTTGCGATGAGGTTGACCGACTACGGGCTCAAGCCCGGAGCGCGCGCCGACCTGCAGCTGCTACCGGTGCCGACCTGGGACGAAGCCCTGCGCATGCAGCCGATGCCCGAGAAAGTGTGGTTTAAAGGTCGGCTGGTCGCCGAGAACAGCGTTCAAGCTGTGCTCCACCGGCGCTAACCCTTGAGGATGCTGACCATCCAGTTGATTCCGAACTTGTCGGTGAGCCAGCCAACGCCCCCGGACTGATCGGTCGGCGGCATCTTGATGTTGCCGCCTTCGCCCAGCTCGGTGAAGATCCTGGTCAGGCGGTCTTTATCCGTGCCGCCCACGGCGAGGGCGACGTTTTCGCCGACCTTGGCCGGGAAGTCGGGGTGTCCATCCGTGCCCAGGATGCGAGCGCCGTCTGCTTCGAGCGAGGCGTGCACGATCCTATCCCCGGGGCCGGCAGGCTTTATGGCGCCCTTGGCGTCCATGGTCTGCAAATCGAAACTGCCGCCGAACACCCTGTGGTAAAACTCCATCCCTTCGCGGGCCCGGCCCTGGAAGTTGATGTACGGGCTCAAGTAGTACTGGCTCATCTTCATCTCCTCGTCACATCTGTTGAATTTCGATCGTCACTGCCTATGACGGAACCCGCAGGGAGAATGTGACAGATGGGAGAACATGAAGTGCTGGCGGACCGGTTCGAGGCCAACCGAGCCCACCTGAGGGCCGTGGCCTACCGGATGCTCGGGTCTCTCAGCGAGGCCGACGACGCTGTGCAGGAGGCCTGGCTGCGCCTCAGCCGTTCCGGCGATGCCGGCGTCGAGAACCTCAACGCATGGCTGACGACCGTCATCGCGCGGGTATGCCTGGACATGCTGCGTTCTCGCAAGTCGCGGCGCGAGGAGCCGCTGGGCGCGCACTTGACGGACCCGATCGCGAACCCCGAGCACGAGGCGATGCTCGCCGACTCAGTTGGTCTCGCGCTGCTGGTGGTGCTGGAAACGCTGGCCCCGGCGGAGCGGCTCGCGTTCGTCTTGCACGACATGTTCGCGATGCCTTTCGACGAGATCGCCCCTATCGTTAAGCGCTCCCCGGCCGCCGCGAGGCAACTCGCGAGCCGAGCCCGCCGGCGGGTGCAGGCAGCGAGCGCGGCCCCCGACGCCGATCACAACCGCCGGCGGAAGGTTGTCGATGCCTTCCTCGCCGCCGCGCGCGGAGGTGACTTCGACGCGCTGCTGGCGCTGCTCGACCCAGATGTTGTGCTCCGTGCAGACCCGGCAGCCGTGCGAATGGGCTCGGCGGCTGCGGTCCTCGGCGCGGCCGACGTGGCCGCCACATTCTCAGGACGTGCGCGGACCGCACAGCCGGCGCTGGTGAACGGAGCGGCTGGCGCAGTGTGGGCGCCCGGCGGACGGCCGCGCGTCGTATTCGCCTTCACGATCGAAGGCGAGAAGATCGTCCAGATCGAGATGCTCGCCGACCCCGCGCACCTCGGCCAGATCGAACTGGCGATCCTTTCCGACGATCGTTAGCGGACGAAGCGCTGGACGAATGCGAGGGCTTTGTCCGCCACTTCGCGCCACCCGCTGTCGATGACGAGCGCATGTCCGCGATTAGGCATTTCGACGATTTCCGTGACCCCGCTGTTGCGCGTCTGCTTTTTGAACGAGGCGTTCGCGATCGCCCAGGGGACAGTGTTGTCTTTCTGGCCGGAGATGATCAGAAGCGGCCCGCGGTCGGGGTTCTTGGTGTCGACCTTCGCCTCGGTCCACGGGTTTAGGTTTGCTGCCGCCGCCTGGAAAATAGGCGCTCCGGATGCCGGGACTGCGAATGTCTCGTAAAGCTCCTTGGCCTCGTTTTCGCTGACCGCGTTCGCGAAGGCGTAGCGGAACTGGTCGTACGTAAGCGGGATGGCGCGGTTGCGATTGGCAGGGTTGCCAAGCACTGGCGACGCCGACTTGAGCGCTGAGAAGGGCAGCGGCAGCACGCCGCGGAAGGGCGCCGGGTCGATCGCCACCGATGCGGCCGACAGGCCGCGCCCGGCGACAATCTGAGTGAGCAGCCCCCCGAAGGAGTGTCCGATGACAGCCGGCTTCTTCTTCAACTGGCCGATCACCTGCGCATAGTGGTCGGCCACCTGTCCTACCGTTTTGTGGGCAAATACCTCCGGGTGCGCTTTCGCCTCTGCCACCGTTTCGGGATCGTCGGGCCATCCCGGTGTCAATGCCGTGAAGCCGGCCTGCTCGAAGACTCTGGCCCATCGGTCCCAGCTGCTCGGGAGCAGCCAGAGCCCGTGGATGAATACGACTGGGTTCAGGCCGGTCGCGTTAGCGCGTT
>DATHDR010000051.1:0-5700 GCA_035318965.1 Verrucomicrobiia bacterium
GTCCATCTCGTGCAGCGCCTTCTCATCACGCAGGATCCGATTCAAATCGCCGACCCACAGGCGTATGCCGCCGTGCATCGGCTGGTCGAGCAGGTGCCAGTCGAGGCTGTGGTCGTGGTCCCATTCGTGCCACTGCCCGAACTCGTCGCCCATGAAAAGAAGCTTCTTGCCCGGCTGCGCGTACATGTACCCGTACAGGAGGCGAAGGTTCGCGAACTTCTGCCAGTCGTCGCCAGGCATCTTGGAGAGCAGTGACCCCTTGCCATGCACCACCTCGTCGTGCGACAGGGGCAGCATGAAGTTCTCACCGAACGCATAGAGCATCCGAAAGGTGAGGTTGTTGTGGTGGAACTTGCGGTGAATCGGCTCCTGCGACATGTAGGCGAGCATGTCGTGCATCCAGCCCATATCCCACTTCATCCCGAAGCCCAGGCCACCGAGGTAGGTCGGCCGCGATACGAGGGGAAACGAAGTCGACTCTTCGGCGATCGTTTGCACCGGAGGCTGTTCCTTGTAGACCTCGATGTTGAAGCGCCTCAGGAAGTCGACCGCCTCGAGGTTCTCGTTGCCGCCGAACTTGTTCGGGATCCATTCACCCGCCTTGCGCGAGTAGTCGAGATACAGCATCGACGCGACAGCATCCACCCGCAGGCCGTCGGCGTGGTAGCGGTCGAGCCAGCAAAGTGCGCTGCTGAGCAGGAAGCCGCGCACCTCGTTGCGGCCGTAGTTGAAGATCGAGCTGCCCCAGTCGGGATGCACGCCCAGGCGTGGGTCGGCGTGCTCGTAAAGGTGGGTTCCGTCGAAGTACTGCAAGCCAAACTCGTCGGATGGAAAGTGCGAAGGGACCCAGTCGAGGATCACCCCAATTCCGTTCTGATGCAGGTAATCGACGAGGAACATGAAATCCTGCGGTGTGCCGTAACGGCTGGTCGGCGCGAAAAACCCGGTCACCTGGTAGCCCCACGAGCCGTAGAACGGGTGCTCCATCACCGGCATGAACTCGACGTGCGTGAAGCCCATCCGGCTCACGTAGTCGGCGAGGCGAGGACCGAGCTCGCGATAGGTCAGCCACCGGTCCTGTTCTTCCGGCACGCGCATCCACGAGCCGAGGTGCATCTCGTAGACCGACCAAGGAGCGCTGCGTCCGTTGCTCATGTGCCGGTTTGACATCCAGCTTTCGTCGCCCCACTGGTAGCTCAGGTCCCAGACCACCGATGCCTGCCGTGGTGGCTGCTCCGAGTAGGCGGCGTACGGATCCGCCTTGTCAGCTCCGGCACGAGTCACTCGCGAATGGACGTGGTACTTGTACAGGGAGCCGTGCTTGACGCCTGGGATAAAGCCTTCCCAGATCCCGGACTGCTCCCGCGGGTAGAGCCCGTTGGCGGTCTTGTCCCAGCCATTGAAGTCGCCGATGACACTGACCGAGTCCGCGTTGGGAGCCCACACGGCAAACGAGGTCCCGTCGGGTTCGGTGGAGAGATGTGCCCCGAGCTTGTCGAAGAGGTGGCTGTGCGTGCCCTCGTTGAAGAGGTTCAGGTCGAACGGGCTGAGCAGAGAGCGCGCGATCATGCGGGCGTCACTACCTCCAGGATGCCGCGCAGTGGAATGCGTACCCAGTCGGGCCGCATGTTCAGCTCGTAACGTAGCTCGTACAGCGCTTTCTCGAGCAGCATCGTGGTGAGCTGTAGGTCGAGGTCGTCGGCGGCCTGGGGCACGAACGACCCGGTTCCGGCGGTCGCAAGGTAGCTCTTGAGGAAAGCCGCCGACACGCACTGGACCCAGAACCTGCCCCAGCTCCGCAGGCGCGGGAGAACATTCGGAGCGATCTGGTCGGAGCGCAGCGCCGCCTGGCTCGCATAGTCGAATGACCTCAGCATCCCGGCCACATCCCTGAGCGCCAGGCGCTTGAGCCGCCGCTCGTAGAGGGTGCGGGTCGGCTCGCCTTCGAAATCGATGATGACGAAGTCGTGTCCTGTGTACAGGACCTGGCCGAGGTGGTAGTCGCCGTGGATGCGGATCCTCGAAACGCTCTGGCGCCGGCTCAGAAACTTCTTGAAGAGACTCGCGATCCGGGGTTCGAGCTCGAGCACCTGCCGGGCCTCTTCTCGAGCGTCCTGGGGCAGCTTGCTCAGCTGGGTGCGTAGGAGGTCGGTCGACCGCGCCGCCAGTGCGCTCATCGACTGATAGATCGAGCGCTGGTCCTGGGGGGTGATCCGCTCCGGGGCAAAAGCCGGGTCGTCCGGGTCGGACGCAAGCGCCGTGTGCAGCTCGGCGCTGCGCCGGCCGAGCAGCCGCGCCGATTCCAGGTAAGCGCCGAAGGTTCTGGTCGAGACCTCAGGCAGCTCTGTCGCGCTCGCCAGCAGGATGTTGCGCGGCATCGCCGGCGGGTCTGACTCCAACAGCTCGGGACCTTGCAGGAATCGGGCGAGCGTGTTCAGGGTGTACTGCCAGGCGTCGCCTTGATTCGGCACATATCCCTGGAGCACCGCCAGGCTGATGGGTTCGCCAACCTCGCGGCGGTACTCCAGGCTTCCGGCAAGAGGCGCGATCTGGGCGAAGTTCGTCTTCTCGGTCAAGAACCTGCCCACCTCGAGCTCCGGGTTGACGCCTTCTTCGAGCCGCCGGAAGACTTTGAGGATGAGACGCTCGCCGAAGACGACCGAGTTGTTGCTCTGTTCGGCCACCGACAGCGCCGCCTCGAGACGGACCGTCTCCGGTCCCCTGAGGCGCAGGAAAGCGCGCGTCGTCGAACCGATCAGGGTGCCGCTGTCGCCGGCTGCTCGCCGCCGCCTGGCGATCGCTCCCAGCACTGCCTCGGCGAAAGCCGGGGGCCCCAGGGCGTCGTACAGCAGCCCGCGCCCTTCCTCCCCCTGCACGCGCACCCAGGCGACGGCGGAATACGGCCAGCGCTCGAGGATATGGGGAGCTTCGGCGGGATTGGCGAAAGCAAGCGGCAGCTGGTAGGTGTCCGGGTCGCCCTCCGCGTAAGAGATGACAACGGCGGTGAGATACGCCCCGCCGACTACGCCGGGCACCGGCACCACGTCGGAGATCTGGGCAGATTTGAGGCGGCGCGCCTTCCCTGCAAACCAGCGGCGATGCTTCACATAGCCCAGGAGCACGGCCTCGAGCCTCTCCTTGGCCGGGCCGGTCAGGGCGGAGTCCCAGCCACCGGTGACCCGGATCTCCGGCAGCGAGGCCGCGGCCGACGCGCCGTCACTCTGGACAGTCGGCGCCTGGCGCGGCTCGAGCGAGAACCAGTAGAAAGAGTGTGGACCGAGAGTCAGGAAGTAAGGCGAGTCCCCCACGACGGGCATCTCGTTGCTGCTGAAGAGCTCCACCGGCACCAGGCCCTTCCACTTGCTGAGGTCAAGCTCGACCGCCTGAAGGAATCGGGACAGGTTCGCCACGCAAAGGATCTGCTCCGACTCGTATCGCCTCACATACGCGAGCACTTTGCGGTTCTCGGGCCGCAGCAGCTCGAGCGTCCCGCGGCCGAACGCGCGATGCCGCTTGCGCAGCGCGATCAACCGCTTCATCCACGACAGCAGCGAGTGGGGGTTCTGTCCCTGGGCCTCGACGTTGACCGTCTCGTAGTGATACTCGGGATCGGTGATCACGGGGAGGTAGAGCCGCTGCCGGTTCGCGCGCGAGAAGCCTGCGTTGCGGTCGGCGCTCCACTGCATTGGCGTCCGAACCCCGTTGCGGTCGCCGAGGAAGATGTTGTCGCCCATCCCGATCTCATCGCCGTAGTAGAGGACTGGAGTGCCTGGCAGCGAGAAGAGCAGGCCGTTCATGAGCTCGATACGGCGCCGGTCGTTGCCGAGCAGCGGCGCGAGACGCCGCCGGATGCCGAGGTTGAGCCGCGCCAGCCGGTCCTGCGTGTACGCGCGATACATGTAGTCGCGTTCTTCGTCGGTGACCATCTCCAGGGTGAGCTCGTCGTGATTGCGAAGGAACAGCGCCCACTGAGAGATTTCTGGAATCGAAGGGGTCTGGGCGAGGATGTCGATGATCGGGAAGCGGTCCTCCATGCGGATCGACATGAAGAGGCGCGGCATCAAGGGAAAGTGGAATGACATGTGACATTCGTCGCCTTCACCGAAGTAGGTGACCGCATCCTCGGGCCACTGGTTCGCCTCGGCGAGCAGCATTCGATTGGAGTAGTTCGAATCGATGTGGCGACGCATCTCCTTGAGGAACTGGTGCGTCTCGGGCAGGTTCTCGCAGTTGGTCCCCTCGCGCTCGTAGAGGTAGGGGACGGCGTCCAGCCTCACGCCATCGATCCCGATGTCGAGCCAGAAGTCGAGCGCCTTCAGCACCGCCTCTTTGACCTTGGGGTTGTCGAAGTTCAGGTCCGGCTGATGCGAGTAGAACCTGTGCCAGTAGTACGCGCCCGCCGTGTGGTCCCAGGTCCAGTTCGAGGTCTCGGAGTCTTTGAAGATGATCCGCGCGTCCTGGTAACGCTGGTTGGTGTCGCTCCAGACGTAGAAGTCCCGGGCGGCGGCGCCGGGCCGGGCGCGTCGGGCGCGCTGGAACCACGGATGCTGGTCCGACGTGTGGTTGCAGACGAGCTCGTTGATGACCCTGATGCCGCGGCGGTGCGCTTCCCTGACGAATGCGCCGGCATCAGCCAGCGTGCCGAACATGGGGTTGACGTCGGTGTAGTCGGAGATGTCATAACCGTCGTCTCGCAGCGGTGAGGGATAGAACGGGAGCAGCCAGAGCGCGCTGACACCGAGGTCCTGTAGGTACGGGAGCTTTTCGATCAGTCCGCGGAAATCGCCGCTGCCGTCCGCGTCGCTGTCGTTGAAGGCCCTGACGTGGAGCTCGTAGATGAGCGCGTCCTTGTACCAGAGCGGGTCCTCATCCAGCCGAGATGTCTCGAGTTTTCGCCGTCGCGTGGGGGATTCGTTTGGAAGTGCGCCCGGTGCGCGCCCGGCAATCACAGGAAATACTCGAAGTCGTGCTCGCTGCGGATGCGGCGTCGGAAGCGGAAGATCTGTGCCGGGATCGCGTGCGGGTTGATCTCGACATAGTTGCGCGGGCCGTTCCACAGGTAGCGCGCGCCGCTCAACAGCTCATGCGCCTGGTAGCCGCGATCGCGCCTGATGCCCAGCTCCTCGAGCGGCAATGTGACCATGCCGGCCTGCATGTGATGAGGGTCGACGTTGACCACCGTGAGCACCACGTCGGCCAGGTCCGGAGTGGTCTTGGTGTAGGCGATCAGCTGGTCGTTCTCGGTCGGGTGGAACTTGAGGCCGCGATCGCTCTGCAGGGCGGGGTTTTCATGGCGGATCTTGTTCACCAACGTGATCAGCTCGTGCAGGCTGTCCGGGCTCTTCTGGTCCCAGCTGCGAATCTGATACTTCTCGGAATCAAGGTATTCCTCAGACCCGGGCTCCCGAGCGCGGCCTTCGCAAAGCTCGAAGGCGGGCCCGTAGATGCCGTAGCTCGCGCCGAGGGTGGCGGCGAGGACGAGGCGCGCCGCAAACGCGGGGCGGCCGCCGTTCTGTAGGTATTCGGTCAGGATGTCCGGGGTGTTCGGCCACAGGTTTGGCCTGAAGTATTCACGAATGGGCGGCTGTGACAGCTCGGTGAAGTACTGCACCAGCTCATAGGCGGTGTTGCGCCATGCGAAATACGTGTACGACTGCGTGAACCCGAGCTTGGCCAGGCGATACATCACCTTGGGGCGAG
>DATHDR010000052.1:0-3259 GCA_035318965.1 Verrucomicrobiia bacterium
ATCTGTTCCTTGGCCACTCCGACTCGCCGGGGCGGATGACCGATTACTTCGAGCCAGTCCGCGTCGCCGGCACCCTGTGCTACCGGCGGGTCGCCGCCGCCTCCCCCATCGCACAGCCGGCCGGACAGCGGCAGGTCCTCCGACGTCCCGATCTGCCCGGCCTTGTTGCCGCCGGTGAGATGGCCGCCGCCTCGGGCGATCTCCGGGCCGCGGTCCGGGCGTTCAGGCAGGCGACCTACCTCGACCCAAACGTTGCAATCTCCTACTTTCAGCTGGGCGCAGCTCTCGAGCGGGCGGGCGACCGGCGCGAATCCCACCGTGCCTTCGCAGCGGCCGGGCTGGCCATGATGCATGGAGAAGGCGACGAGGACGTGTCCGCCCTCGGCGGCTACACACGCCGAGACCTGGCGCGCGCGATCGCCTCCAAGCTGACGGAAGAGGTGGCCTGATGGCCGAAGACATCGTTCTCGTCGACGACGATCGCGTCATCCAGAAGATGGTCGGCGGCTTCCTGGAGCGAAAGGGCTACCGGGTGCGCAAGGCCAGCGACGGAATCGAAGCGCTCCAGCTCGTCCGGGAGCGCGTCCCCGACCTGATCATCACCGACGTCCGGATGCCTGAGCTGAACGGCCTCGAGCTGGCTTACCGCCTGCGCGGCCACCACCGAACGGCCGGCGTTCCGATCCTGATGTTCTCCGAGATGGGTGAAGCGCCCGATGCGCTCGTCGGCTACGCGGCCGGCGCCGACGACTACCTGCCGAAACCTTTTGAGCTCGCGATCCTCGAAGCCAAGGTTCAAGCGATGCTGCGCCGCGCAGCGGGAATGACCGCCAAGGCGAACCGAGGCAAGGTCATCCTTTTCGCCCACGCTAAGGGCGGAGTCGGCACCACGTCGCTCGCGGTCAACATCGCCGTGCTGCTGGCGTCGAATGCGTCGAGGCCAGTCGGGCTGCTCGACCTCGACGTCGAGTTCGGCGATTCGGCGGTCTATCTCAACCTTCATCCGAACCAGACGCTGGCGGACCTCAAAGCTTCTCCAGGCGCTCCTGTCGACGAGGCTCTGTTCGAAGGTTTCGTCACCGAATCAGGCAGCGTCCGGTTGGTGGTCGGGGCGGACTCCCCCGAGCGGGCGGAGCTGGTAACCCTTCCCGCGATCCAGCTGGCCATCGACCGCCTGAGCGCCACCTGCGAGTACGTGCTGATCGACTCTCCAGCGTCGTTCAGCGAGAGGACGCTGACCGCCTTGGACACCAGCGACCTGATCTGCCTGGTGACCTCCGCGTCGCTGCCATCACTGAAGGCGACCCAGCGCTGCCTGGACCTCTTCGAGAAACTGGGGGTCGATGCCGGGCGCGTGCGGCTGATCCTCAACTTCAGCACCACGCATGTGATGGATGTCGACACCGCCGCCGGCATCCTCGGCCGGAAACCCGATTTCGTGGTTCAGCGGTCGGAGAGCCTGGACCGCGCGGCCAACAGCGGCCGGCCACTTGTCACGTCGCATCCCGGCGACTTGCTGGTTGCCGATCTCATGAGGCTTGCCGACTGGATTGCCGCGAGCGTGCCGGCGACTCCACAGCTGACGGCCTGAGCGTCGACCGGTCGTACACAATGGCCAGGCGTTCGATGCCTGTCTTGGCCATCGAGCTGATGATCATGCGGGCCTCGTGGGCGACCGCCAGCGAGGTGCCCAGACGGCGGATCTCCTGGTTCAAGACGAAAAGATTGGTGTCGCGCCACAGCAAGTAGGACCGGGTCAGCGCGAACATTGAGAAGCCGCACTGGGAGGCAGCCACGCCAAGCCTGGCGATGAAGTTGCGCTCCGTCTGCGTGGTGCCTTGGCCAGTGATCATGAACCTCGCGATCGCGCGTGTGGTCAGTCTGTGAACTTCGTGAATCTGTTTCGCGAACCGTCGCGAGCCTGAATCGAACAGTCCTTCGGCTGCGGCGGCTTCGGCGGTCATCCGCGTGGCATCGATGACGCGCGCAGCCAACGCCCGGCCCAAGACGATCTGATCGGGAGCTGCGGGAAACGCTGCCGGCGCTTGAGGCGGCCTTGGAAGGACGCGTGCGAACGGCCGGGGTGGTGGGCAGCTTTTTCGGATCTGCAGCATCTTCGTCCGCAAGTAATACGCCTGCCCGCGCGTTAAGTCTCCCTGCGAAGTCGCGGTTATCCACCCATCCAAATCGATGGGCGATCGGCAGGCTGGCGACTCAGCAGCCAATCCAAGCCCTCCAGCCTCAGGGCATGTGCGCACTGCCACCGCATGGCGACTTTGGGCGGCGTTGCGCGTAGACCTGAGTAATGGGACTCATAGGCGTGGTCTTCGCCCTGTTCACGGTGGGCTATGTGCTCGGCGTTTGGACCGCGTGCCTGGTCTTCAAGGCGCCGCAGCGCCGTTACGAGGACGCTCGATGATCGGAAATCCGACCCCGCAACGGCTTCGTGTACTTGCGCCGCGTACGCCCCTGATGGGGTTTCCGGAGCTGCTCGAGTCGGGCACCCTGACGACCACCGAACGTCACCTGTACCACGCGCTCGCGCTCCAGCGGATGGAGGCGGGTGGCCGCGACCTCGGGTTCGCCGTCCTTGTGCCGGCGGGCGTGAGGTCGAAGAAACCGGCGGCAGCGTGAGGACTCGTACCCCATCCAGTCTGCTGGTCATGCGGACAGTGCTCATCTCCGACGACGAGTCGAGCATCCGCCTCCTGGTCCACGCCACCATCGAGTCGGACGACTACACGGTGGTCGAGGCAGCTGACGGCACGGCTGCGTGGGAGATGATCCAGAAGCTGAAGCCGCCACTGGTTCTTCTCGATATCCACATGCCTGGGCGCAACGGCCTCGACGTGCTGCGATTGATCAGGGCGGACGCAGGCATGGTGGGAACCCGGGTCATCCTTCTTACCTCCAAGGCGCAGGAGTCGGACATCGAGGCCGGTCTGATCGCCGGCGCCGATTTCTACCTGACCAAGCCTTTCTCGCCACTCGATCTCCTGACTCGGGTTGACGAGGCGCTCCTGCGCTGATGGAGATGCAGCGACGCGAGCGCGCGCCCAAGGCGACGCCTGAGCGCCGAGGCTGGTCCCTTCGAAATTACATGGCCCTCTTCATCGTTGCGCTCCTTGGCGTCGCGTTCGGCGCCGAAGTCGCGTTCAGGGGCATGGCCGAGGCGGATGCTCGGCAGACGGCCGAGGCCGATGCGAATTTCTCAGCCAGGGTCGCCGCGGCTGAAATCGCGAACGAGCTCGCGCTTCTT
>DATHDR010000053.1:0-3500 GCA_035318965.1 Verrucomicrobiia bacterium
GGTTGATGTCGGTGACCAGTGGCGGCACGGCCTTGAAGCCTTTGAGGAGTGGCGGCAGGTCGTTCGGATCGACAGGCTCGGCAGGGATCTCGATGACTTTCTCGACTTTGTAAGTTGACCCGTCCAGATACCACGTCCAGATCGATGAGCTGAGGTCCTTTAAGCTGACGACCACGCCGACGAATCCGTACGCCTTGCTCGGATCGTGGGCGGGACGAAGCTCGAGCACCATCTGCTGCTCCTTGCCGAGGTCGATCTCCTGGCGATGGCGCCGCTTCGGCAGATCCCAGATGTGGAGCTTGTGGCCGTACTCGCCGGCAAGTAAGAGCTCAGGATTGACACCGGCCTCGACCATGTTTGGAGTGCCCCATTCACTCGTGATCGCGGTGTCGTAGCCGAGGTGCCACCAGAAGTCATAGGCCAGCTGCTGCGGCCCGCGGTCGAGCTCCCAGCGACCCTTGACTGCAAAGGTGTCGTGGTCGATGACGAAGATGCCGCCTGGAGCATTGCCGTCCGGAGCCCCGAGCGCGCTCACATAGATGCCGTCCGGCCCACAGTGAATGGTGTGCGGGCGGCTGTAGCCCGCCCGTTCGGCGATCTCTTTCGCCTCGATCGTGTGCACGAGCTTCGGATGTTTGGGATCGGGCTTGATGTCGAAGATGTAGATGCGCGACGAGCGCAATCCGGGAACCAGCAAGTAGCGTCGCTCGAGATGAGGATGGGCGGCGTAAGGGCACAGGGCCGAGCTGCACACATTCCATCCGAAGTGATGGAACTCGTCACCCACGTTCGGAGCTTCGGCGCGGCCGACCTGCTTGCCAAAACCAGCCGACTTTGGGTCGACGTCCAGCGTCACCAGCCCGTCCGGCTTCTTCCGGCTCGGATCGAATGTGACCATGTAAGCCAGCGTTTCGACTGGCGCTTTTGCCGCGAGGCGTGGCGACGGGTAAAAGGTTTGATCGGGTCTGAGGAGGGTGGATGCCATCTGTTGCTCCTTTCACGCGCCCAGGCGGGGCGGCACTTCGTGGAGGAAAGGACAGGTCGCCTGTTGGCCCGGCGCGGGCCCGTCCCCATTATTTCGGGAGTTTATACCCAAAGCAATGGATACGCTGATCGGCCCCGCTGACGTGTCGCCCGCAGGAATGATGACGCTCTGCCCGGATGGCGATGCGGCCATTTTCTTCGCCTGTCACCGGTCGCGGCGACCGCAAAACGCGTCTCGACTTTCGAATAGCGTCCCGGTTGGGCTACCACCTTGCTACCGGCGAATCTGCACGTTCGGGCCCAACCGCGCCCATCCCGTGCCTGTGAAGGACCTCGTTGTTGCCGACCGTGCGGAATCGTCAAATCTCGCAGGGCTATGCATGCCCATCACCGTCGTCGAGACAGGGCGCTCAGCCGTCGATTCGGCCGACTAGCATGTTCTGATGATCGCGGCGCCCCCGCGATTGCGGGCGCGGATGCTAGGCCCCTTCCGGGTCGAGATAGGCGAACGCGTCATCAATAGGTGGGAGCGCCCAAGCGCGCGGCGTCTCGTTCAGTACCTGCTCCTCGCGAATGCCCACACGGCCCCACGCGAGCAGCTTATGGAAGCCCTCTCTCCTGGCCTAGATCGTGAGCGCGCAGCCAACGCGCTCGCCAAGTCGCTCTCGATCGCCCGCTCAGCGCTCGGCGAGCACGTTGTGGAGGCAAGTCGGTCGTTCGTGCGACTCGCCATACCGGTCGAGACGGACCTCGCCATAGCGATCGCAGCCCTCGAGCGCGCGACCGCCAAAGGTCCTGGGCGGCGCGCTGCCCTCGAGGATGCTCTGGCGCTTGAGGGTGAGCTCCTGCCGGAGGAGCCGTGGGCTGACTGGGCGGACGCGGCCCGCGTGCGCCTTGCCGATCTCCGCCGCGCTGCCACGATTGAGTTGGCTCGTGCCACCGCGAACTGGGCGCCGGTATTCCATGCCGATCCGGCATGTGAGGAGGCAGCGCTCGCGGTAATCGAGGCGCATTCGAGGGCCGGTCAAAGGGAACTGGCGGTGCGTGCTTACCAACGCCACAGAGACATCATCAATCGAGAGCTGGGTGTCACCGTCTCGGTGGAGATTGAAGCAGCGTATCGGCAGGCTCTGGCTGGCGAGCCTTCGATCGCTGAGCCGCCTGACGACGAGGCTGCCTATGCCCGGTTGCTGGAAGAGGCGATCGACGACGAGGAACGAGCGGCTGCATGGGTCGGCTTGGCAGCTACCGCCTACCGTCGTGGCGACATGGCTGGGGTCATCGATACCTGCCGCCTTGCCCTCGACTCAACCGGAGGGGGTGCCAGCCCGGGCCGTGGTCGGCTGTTCGCAGAGCTGGGATGGGCGGAGGTGCGCGCCGGTCGGCCAAACCACGGCCGCCCTCACCTTGAACAGGCGGCCGAGATTCTGCGCGCAAACTCAGGCAAAGACCCAGAACTGCTAGCCCGTGTGCTCGACCGGCTCGCGGTCGCGCGCTCCGACTGTGGTGACCACGCAGCCGGCCTCGAGGTGATGGAGGAGGCGTTCGCTCGAGCGCCTCGAACTTATCGGCGGCTGGGAGCAATTCTTCGCCTCCACCGAGGCCGCCTGCTTGGTCGCGTCGACCGTCCCGAGGAGGGGTTGGGCGATGTGTTCGCGGCGCGGCGCGTACTTACGGCTCTTGGTGACGTCTATTCAATCTCTGTGAGCCACTGGGTAGCGGCTGAGCTGCTTGATCAGTTAGGCCTCTTTGGACGTGCGTTGGCCGAGCGCGAGGCGGAGGTAAGGCTCGTAGAACCGATCGACAACCCGCGCAACCTGGCAGGTGCGCTTGTTCATGGGTCACGACTGCTCTCACGGCTCGGCCGTGCGCAGGAGGCCGCCGTGTGGGCCAACCGCGGGCTCGACGCGGCACTTGCGACCGGGGACCCACGGCTGGTCGCATGGGCTCGCGAGGAGGTCGGGAAGGTTTCGGGAAACGCCGGCATTTAGCCTGCCTCGCATGTCTACACAAGAGCCGCGAGACGTCGTGCGGCGCTACCTCGACGCCGCCTTCGTGCGCAAGGATTTCGAGGGCCTCGACGACCTGACTTCGAGCGAAGGGCTCAAGACAGCTGTACGCGGTTTCGTGGGCGCGTTTCCCGATATCGAAATGACCTTCGAACACGAGATCGCTGAGGGCGACATGGTCGCCGTGCGGGTGAGCGCAACCGGCACCCACCTCGGGACGTTCCGAGGTTATCCACCAAGCGGAAAGAAGTGGGAAGCCACCGCCAGCGCTTGGTATCAAGTAGCGGGCGGCAGAATCGTCAGCGCGTGGATCAACTGGGATTGGCTGGCGATCATGGAGGCGATCGGTGCGGTGAGCTGGAACGAGACAGCCAAAGAGGTAGCTGCGACGGTGAAACGCCATCCGTAGCTGTGAACCAGCCGCTCCATAGCCTTTCGAGTTGTTCCAGGTGGTTCGAATAGCGTCCCGCTAGGGCTACCAGGTCGTTCCGCATCTCTGGCCCCAAG
>DATHDR010000054.1:0-6916 GCA_035318965.1 Verrucomicrobiia bacterium
CTGGTCGACGAGCTCGAGGACCAGACCAAGGCGATCGCCGAGGGCACCGAGCCGCAGGCGGTCGCGTATCCATATCAGCTGGCCTACAACGTGGTGCCCGGCGGTTGGAGGCCTGAGCCCGACGGATACAACGAAGAAGAGGTCAAGATCGTCGCCGAGACCCGCAAGATCCTCCACATGTCCGAGCTCCGCATCACGGCCACCTGCGTTCGGGTGCCGGTGCCGATCGGACACGGCGAGTCGGTGTTCATCGAGACCACCGAACACATCACTGCAGACGAGGCGCGAACTCTCTTCGGAAGCTCGCCCGGGATCGTGGTCGAGGACGACCCGCATGCAAAGCTCTATCCGACCCCGCATGGGGTAGCCGGCAAAGACGAGGTGTATGTTGGCCGCATTCGAAACGACGCCTCGACCAAGCACGGGCTGGCGCTGTGGATCGTGTCCGACAACCTGCGCAAGGGCGCCGCGCTGAACGCGGTCCAGATCGCCGAGACAGCCATCGAAATGGGAGCAACGACGGCCGGTGCCACCCGTCCTCGCCGGTCGGGTGACCAAACGTGAGCGTTCGACACTTCGTATCACCAGGCGTTGTGATGGCCTGGATGAACCAGGCCATCAGGTGGCACGGGCCTTCGCCCGAAAATCCGCACCCGTCACCGCGATTTTCGGGCGGGAAAGGAAGGGACAGAAAGAAATGACAGCCGAAATCGGAACGCTGCTGACCGCGATGATCACGCCGTTCAAGAAGGATGGCTCGGTCGACTACGAGGCCGCCGAAAAGCTTGCGGTCATGCTCGTGGCGGATGGATCGGACGGCGTGGTTGTCTCAGGCACCACTGGCGAGTCACCCGCACTCAGCGACGACGAGAAGGTCGAGCTGGTCAAGGCGATCAAGAAAGCCATCCCCGGCAAGAACGTGGTCGCCGGCACCGGCAGCAACGACACTCATCACTCGGTCAAGCTCTCCGAACGGGCCATGAAAGCGGGTGCGGACGCACTGCTCGCGGTCGTGCCGTACTACAACAAGCCGCCACAGGAAGGCATGTATCAGCACTTCAAGGCGATCTCTGAGATCGGGCCGACGATCATGTACAACATCCAGGGCCGCACCGCCGTCAACATGACGGCGGCGACCACGCTGCGCTGCGCCGGGCTGCCCGGGATCATCGGCGTCAAAGAGGCGAGCGGGGACATGGATCAGATCGGCTTCGTGTGCGCAGGCAAGCCGGCCTCATTCAAGGTCTGGAGCGGCGACGACAGCTGGACGCTGCCGGTCCTCGCCGCTGGTGGTTATGGCGTCATCTGCGTCGTATCGCACATCGCCGGTCGCTCCATGAAGAAAATGATCGACGCCTACTCGAATGGCGATAATGACCTCGCGCGAAAGATCCACCTTGGGCTGCTGCCGGTAATCAAGACTCTGATAACCACGGCCGCCAACCCTGTCCCCATCAAATCGGTGCTCAACGCGATGGGCTTCGCCGCGGGTCCGTTCCGGCTGCCGCTTGTGCCTCTGACCGACGAGCAGCTCGCGTCGGTGATGCAAACGGTGCGCGAGGCGGGGGATCTCATCAGCTTCAAAGCGGGCGTAAAAGTCGCTTAGCGCTCCTGAGGAGCTGCTTCAGCTCCACGACACGATTCGGTCATGCAAGAACTGCGGCCTGCACGCAACGCGCACCCAGGCGGTGCCGGGGGTCGGTCCATGCCCCGCCGACATCCTGATCGTGGGCGAGGCGCCAGGCTTCAATGAAGACAGGCAGGGCGAGCCATTTGTGGGCGCCGCAGGCAAGCTGCTCGACACCCTCCTCGCCCGGATCGGCCTCAGCCGCTCGGATGTGTACATCACCAACGTGCTCAAATGCCGGCCGCCGATGAACCGTGACCCGATGCCCAACGAGGCCGAGGCGTGCTCGCCATACCTGAAGCGCCAGCTCGAGCTGGTGCAGCCCAAGGTCGTCCTTATCCTCGGCCGGCATGCTCTCGAGCGCCTGATGCCGGGCCAGGGCTCCATCTCGCGCATCCACGGCAGCCTCATCAAGCGAGGCGACATCGCCTACGTGCCGCTGTACCACCCGGCCGCCGCGCTGCACAACGGCTCGCTGGTGGCGGACCTCGAGCACGACTTCGACCGCGTCAAGGCGTACCTGGAGAAGATCCTGGCTCCGCCACCGCCCCCCGTGCCGGTGGTGACACCGAAACAGGAAGCGGAACAGCTGCGTCTGCTGTGACCTCTGGGCGGCGCCTTCGATACCTGCCCCTTGGCGGCCTTGGCGAGGTCGGGATCAACATGTGGGCCCTCGAGTGGGAGGACAAGATCCTGGCCGTCGACGCGGGCCTCATGTTCCCGCAGGACGACATGCCCGGCATCGACCTCGTGCTTCCGGACATCTCCTACCTGCTGCGGAGCGATCGCCAGGTCCTGGGAATCTTCCTCACGCACGGCCACGAAGACCACATCGGCGGCCTTCCTTACGCGCTGAAGAAGATCAATGTCCCTGTCTACGGCACGCGGCTCACGCTTGGACTTGTCAAACCCAAGCTGAAGGAGCACCGCTTCCTGCGCGAGGCCGAGCTTCGAGAGGTGCGCGTGGGCGACGCCGTTCAGCTCGGGCCGTTCAAGGTCGAAACCATCGCGGTGAGCCACTCGATACCTGACGCCGTGGCTCTAGCCATCGACACTCCTGTTGGGAAAGTCGTCTACACGAGTGACTTCAAGCTCGACCCTGCTCCGCCAGACGGCTACCCAACCGACATGGCCCGTTTTCGGCGCCTTGGCGACGAGGGAGTCCTGCTCCTGCTCAGCGACTCGACGAATGCGGAGCGTCCGGGGCGCTCAGGCTCGGAGCGCGACCTGCATGAGCCGCTCGAACGGATCTTCACCGAGGCGCCCGGACGGATCGTGGTGGCCAACTTTGCCTCAAACATTCACCGCATCCAGCACCTGGTGCGAATGGCGACCCAGTTCGGCCGGCGAGTCGCGGTCGTGGGCAGAAGTCTGCAGACCAACTTCAAGACTGCTCGCGAGCTCGGGTTCCTCAAAGTCCCGGAGGGATTGACCGTTTCGCTCGAGGAGATCGACAAGGTCCCGCCATCCAAGCTCCTCCTGCTCACCGCGGGCAGCCAGGGCGAGCCTATGTCGGCCCTGGCCCGCTTTGCACTGCAGCGTCACCCGTTCGTCAACGTGGTGAAAGGCGATTGGGTCGTAATCTCCGCACGACCGATCCCGGGCAACGAGCGGATGGTCCACCAGACGGTGAACAACCTTTACAGGCATGGCGCGGCGCGCGTGTTTTACGCCGAAGTTGGCAGCGTGCACGTCACCGGGCACGCGCAGCGCGATGAGCTGCGCGAGATGCTGGACGCCGTTCGCCCGCGAAACTTCATCCCCGTGCACGGCGAGTACCGCCAGCTTCTGCTGCACTCCGAGATCGCGCGCGAGGCCGGCGTTCCCGCGGATCGGATCATCGTCGTCGAGGACGGCGAGACAGTCGAGCTCGATGCCGAGACGATCAAACGCGGTGAAAAGATCGCCACGGGCCTGGTGTACGTCGACGGCCTCGGCGTCGGTGACGTCGAGCAGGTGGTGTTGCGAGATCGCCGGCACCTCGCCGAAGACGGCATCCTCGTCGTCACGCTCACCCTCGACCGCGACACCGGCGCAGTCCGCGCGGGCCCGGATCTCATCTCACGAGGTGTGATCGAGCCGGAGCTGTCGACAAAGCTCATGGCCGACGCGCGAGCTGCCGCAGTCCAGAGCCTCGGACGCCTGGCCGACACGCGACCCGACCTCAACCTGCTGCAGGAAGCGATCCACGATGCCGTCTCGAGGACCGTCTATCGTCAGACCCGTCGCCGCCCCATGGTGATCCCAGTCGTAACCGAGATATAGAACTTGAAGCTCCCGCCTCTAGCCCTTGTCGCTCCCAGCCTGTGTCCGCGCTGCGACCAGCCGGCGATGGTGCTCAACCACTCCGAGGAAGCGCGCTGCGGCCACTGCGGGCTCCAGCTGCATCAGTGCGGCAGCTGCCGTGGAATCGCCGGGCCGTTTGACCGGTACTGCGGCTTCTGCGGACACGAGATGGTGCGCGGTGGCACGCGGCCGATGTGGTGGCGGCTGTGGTTCCTCGCCGCGCTGATCCCACTGGTGGGAGGGCTGATCTACGGAATCGCGCAAGCACAAGGTCACGCTCGCTAGCGATTCCCCGGAGTACCGAAACGTTAGCCTGAGTTATCGGTTGAGTCGCTGTCCGCACTCGACGCAGAAGCTGTGACGGCCCAGATTGTGATGACCGCACGAAGGGCAGACCAGGCGCCGCGGCGGATCCGCCTGCAGCCAGCGCTCATTCTCGCGCCGGTACCAGATGCCGTCTTCCGGGCCGAGCATCCAGCGGCGGCCCTCACTGTCTAGAACTGCAAGATCCCTGACCGCGAGCCTGAACGCTCTCGGCAGAAGGGTGCCAGTGCGCCGGTCCTCGACCAGGACTTTGTAGCGGACCTCAGCTTCGGCGAACGGATCGACTGCCACGCGGAGAGTATCGCTCGCAGGGGGTGGAGGTTTCTGGATCGGGCAGTGGGTCAGTGTAGAATCCGCTACGGCTCAAGGGCCCGCAGCATGCGTCGCACCACATCCCGAGGCTCACGTCACTCAGCTAGTCGCGCTCGCCGCGTTGTGCGGCCCGCGCGCTCCCGCGTTGCGCGGAGCAAACGCGCCACGAGGCCGCATCTCTCACCACGCCAGGGCCGCGAGATCACCGGCGTCCTGCTGATTCTCATCGCTCTGCTCGGCCTCATTGCGCTGGCGAGCAGTGCGGGGTCGATACTCACCGGCATCCGCGAGTGGCTGGTCGCGAGCTTCGACCGCGCCTGGTTTGTGCCCGTCGGCGCGGCGCTCGCGCTCGGCGCATACCTGCTCTGGCCAAAGGCGCCACGACCCCGGCCGGTCGACGTCGTCTCTGGTTCCGTCGCCGTGGTCGTGCTGGTTGGGATATTCGGCCTGGTCGGACACGGCGGTTCGGCCGGCGCCGCGATTGACGGCGCGGTGATCCAGGTGGTCGGTGAGGTGGGAGCGTGGGCGCTGCTCGTCGCACTGCTCGTCATCGGACTCATCGTCACCGTCCACTTCAGCCCTGGCGCGCTGGTCGCAACGATGGTCAATGCCGGCCAGGCCGCATACGCCGAACGGCTGCGTCTCCAGAACCTCGTCTCACCACCCGCCGTGCCCAAGGCCAAGACCCAGGGCAAGCCCGCGCTCGCGACGACCGACGAGCTCGCCCGCTCGGCCGCCAGCTTTGCCACACCGCCGCCGGCGCTCGAGGCGGTCAAGCCCTGGGAGGTAGAGGAGGAGGTGGGTCCGGAGACAGGCGAGACCCGAGTCGAGGAGCGCCCTGCTAAAGAGGAGGCTTCGCCCATCGCGCTCCGCGTCGTTGCCGAACCAGAGGACGACCTCCCTGACATCGACTGGAAGCTTCCGTCGATCGCGCTGCTCGACACGGTGACCGCACGCCGTGAGCGCATGGCAGATGAGATCAAGCGCAACGTGAAGATCATCGAGACCACGCTCGGAACGTTCGGCGTCGAGTGCAAGGTGGTCGGCGTCAACCCGGGCCCAGCGGTTACGCAGTACGAGATTCAGCCTGGGGCCGGAGTGCAGGTCAAGCGGATCACCGCCCTTCAAAACGACCTGTCGCTTGCGCTGGCCGCTGCGCCGCTGCGCATCGAAGCCCCGATCCCTGGAAAGTCAGCGGTTGGGATTGAGGTCCCCAACAAGTCCGCGAGCCTGGTCACCATCCGCGAGGTGCTCGAAACGGCAGCCTTCCGCGAGGGCACGAACAAGCTGGCGCTCGGCATGGGCAACGACGTGTCCGGCCAGTCGATCGTCGCGGACCTGACGCGGATGCCACACCTGCTCATTGCCGGCGCCACCGGCCAGGGCAAGAGCGTGTGCATCAACGCTTTGATCACCAGCCTTCTTTTCCAGGTCACGCCCGACCACATGCGCCTCCTGCTCATCGACCCCAAGCGCGTCGAGCTCACGGGCTACAACGGGCTGCCGCACCTGGCGCTGCCCGTGCTGGTCGAATCGCACCAGGCTGCCGCGGCGCTGCGATGGGCCGTTGCGGAGATGGACCGGCGCTACAAGATGTTCTCGGCCGAGGGCGTGCGCAACATCGCGGCCTACAACGAGAAGGCGACGCAGCGCCTCGCGCGCGAGCTGCCGTACATCGTCATCGTCATCGACGAGCTGGCCGACCTGATGATGGTCGCCGCAGGCGAGATCGAAGAGCTCATCTGCCGAATCGCGCAGCTGGCGCGGGCGGTGGGCATACACCTCATCATCGCGACACAGCGACCCTCGACGGACATCATCACCGGGCTGATCAAGGCCAACATCCCCTCGCGCATCGCCTTCGCGGTGGGTTCGCAGGTTGACAGCCGCGTCATCCTCGACACGGGCGGCGCCGAAAAGCTGCTGGGTCGCGGAGACATGCTGTACCAGCCGGTGGACGCCGGCAAGCCGACGCGCATCCAGGGCGCCTTCGTCAGCGACCCGGAGGTCGAGGCGGTCGTCAACTTCTGGAAATCGCAAGGCCCACCGCGCTACATGGAGGAGATCCTCGAAGAGGGCGCCGGCTCGGAGTGGGAGAGAGGGGAGACCACAGAGAGGAAGCTCGACCCGCTGTTCGCGCGTGCCTCGCGGGCGGTGGCCGCCGAAGGTTCCGCTTCGGTCTCGCTGGTGCAGCGCAAGTTCAACGTCGGCTACTCGCGCGCGGGACGCATCGTCGACCAGCTCGCCGAGCACCGCGTGGTCGGCAGCTATCAGGGATCGAAGTCGCGAGAGGTGTTGATGACGCTGCCGGACGTCGATGAGCTCTTGGAGCGGCTCGGTATCGAATGAGACTTGGCGAGGTCCTTG
>DATHDR010000055.1:0-7711 GCA_035318965.1 Verrucomicrobiia bacterium
GCCCACCCGGAGCATTAGCCGCGGCGAGCTGCGGAGGTTCAACCGGCTTCGTCTCTATCAACTTGTCGACGGTCCTGCTGAACCCGTCGGCCAGGGCGGACTCGAGCTGAGCGGGCGTTGATCCAAAGGTCGTTCGGCGGAGCAGGTGCATGACTCGGGCCGACTCCGATCCGAGCGGCGAGATCCAGTCGGTCGCGGATCCCGATTTCGGCCTGGCCAGGTTTTGCATTGATCCGCCCAACAGCCGGACGGCGCCGACGCCGACTCCTGCCGCCAACGCTGTCGCAAGGGCCTGGCGCCGGGTGATGCCTCGACGCGCTGGCAGGTCGGGGGCGCTGGCCTTCTCCTGGCTCGGAGCAACGCTCATGCCCCCATTGAATCCCGGCCGACCGCACATGGCATCAGCCGGATGTGAAGAATTCGTAATCGGCCCAGACGATGGATTCAGAAGGAGCGAACACTGAACGCTGCCACGGCCGGACTGGCACGTACGAGGCGTGGTACCTGACCGTTGCCGTGCCGGCGAAAAGACAGGGCTACTGGATTCGATATACATCTTTCAACCCCATCCGCGGCATCGAGGCGGAAGCGCATTCAGCCCTCTGGGCCTTTCGGTTTGATCACGACAATCCCGGCGCCAACTGGGGCGCAAAAGCGTCGTTTCCGCTGACCGCGCTGCAGGTTCAAAAGCGGCCGTTTGCGCTCCGGCTCGATGATGCGCTGCTAGGAGACGGCGGATGCACGGGCGAGGTCGATACCGAGCGAGGAAGGATGGCCTGGAACTTGCGATGGGATTCGCGTGAGCATCCCTTCCCGTTCCTGCGCCCACCGTGGCACCTGCTCTCGTCCGTGGCCAACATCGGCGTTCAGCCGGCGATCAAGGTGTCGGGCACGATCGAGGTCAATGGCGAGGTGGTCCGGCTCGAGCACGCTCCGGGCGGGCAGCAGCACACGTGGGGCTCGAGGCACGCGCTGGAGTGGAACTGGGGATTTGCCTCGGGTGACGATTTCTGGGTTGACGGCGCCACGTCAAGAGTGCGGTCCCGGTTGGGACGAGAGCTGGTCGGCACAGCGCTTGGCATGCACGCGCGCGAACACCGCTTTCTTTTCAACGGGCCGCTCGAGGTCCTCGGAACTCGTGGCCCGATCGAGGCGGATGGCTGGACGGTGCAGGCGAAGCTGGGACCAAGACAGCTGCACGTGGAGGTCAGCCCGAGGCGTTCCGACCTGATCGGCGTGACCTACTCCGATCCGCAGGGCGGGTCGCGAGTTTGCTACCACACCGAGGTGGCCGACCTCGACCTGCGGCTCACCCACGGCGAAGAAGTCCTTGCGCGCGTTCGCCGTCCGGGCGCAGCGGCATTCGAGTACGCGTCCGAGTCGCCGGTTCCAGGTCTGCCGGTGCTTTTCTAAGCGAGCGTTCGCCCCCTAGTCAGCAGGCCGAACGGACCCCCCTGACACATGCGTAGGAATCGACTGCCAGATGCCCGACGAAAAGGCCAGCCACCAACAGCGTCACGATGACGACGTCCTCGGCCAAGCACGTTTGAAGCCTTGGATTGGCTGAGAGAAGTTCGCAGATGCTAGGCTTTATCGACTTATGCCTAACTATCGACTTGGGGAAGCCGCCAAGCTGCTTGGGGTGAGCGCCGACACGGTGCGGCGGATGGTCGACGACGGTCGGCTGGTTGCCGTTCGAAGCTCCGGTGGACAGCGGCTCATCGACGGCGCCTCGCTTGCGCGTGTGTCGAAGCCGGCGCGGCGGCCAAAACCTGAGGTTTTCAAAGGCCAGTCGGCTCGCAATCGCATCCCGGGCATCGTCACTCGCGTCATCAAGGACCGTGTGGCAGCGCAGGTCGAGATCCAGGCGGGGCCGCACCGGCTCGTCTCGCTGCTCACCCGCGAAGCGGTCGACGAGCTTGACCTCAAACCAGGAATGCCGGCGGTCGCCGTCGTCAAGGCAACCAACCTCGGAGTCGAGCTGCCGCGTGACTAGAGCGGCGGCGGCGCTGTTTGCGGTCGCGCTGCTAGGCGGATGCCAGGCGAGCCCCATCTGCGCATGCGCCCAGGTGGCGCCTCCACCCTTGAACATCTTCGCCGCCGCCTCCCTGGCGCCTGCCTTCCAGAAAATCGCTATTGAGTTCAGCCACGCGGCGTTCGACCCTCAGTTCACCTTCGCCGGCACTCAGACGCTCACCACTCAGATCACAGAAGGCGCCTCGGCCGACGTGTTCGCATCGGCGGACATCACTCACATGGAAGCGATCCAGAACGCGGGTCTCCTGGCGGGCGATCCGCAGATCTTTGCCCACAACTGGCTCGAGATCGTCGTGGCGAAGGGCAACCCCAAAGGGATTAGCAGCCTCGCAGACTTGACCCGCCCCGGCATCGTCGTGGTACTTGCCGACCCATCGGTCCCCGCCGGCAAGTACGCCCAGCAGGCACTCGCCAAGGCACACGTGACAGTCCACCCGGCTAGCCTCGAGCTGCAAGTCACAGGTGTGCTGACCAAGGTGCAGCTCGGCGAGGCCGACGCTGGGATCGTCTACGTCAGCGACATCTTTACAAGCACCAGCGTCGACGGCGTTCCCATCCAGGACGACCAGAACGTCCTCGCCGACTATCCGATCGGCGCTCTCAAGAACTCGGATCATCCGGCAGAGGCGCGCGCCTTCATTGACTACGTGCTGTCTCCGGAGGGCCAGGGCATCCTAAAAGCCTCCGGATTCCTGGGAGCGTGAGCCGGCCGAGGGTTCCAGCCGCGCTGATGGCGCTGGCCGGGCTGGGACTTCTTTTCTTCCTCCTTCCTCTTGCCGGCTTGATCTTGCGCGCCCCTTGGGACCAGGCCGTCGCGGGCGTCACGGCGCCGGAAACCGCGACGGCGCTCGAGCTGTCCCTCTTCTGCTCGGTGGCGGCAACCGCCGTCGCAATCGTGCTGGGGATACCCCTCGCGCTCGTCCTGTCGCGGACGACAGGCAACCTTCGGAACCTGCTGAGGGCTCTGACCACGCTTCCGATGGTGCTCCCACCCGTCGTCGGAGGCGTCGCGCTCCTGCTGGCTTTCGGGCGTCGCGGAATTGTCGGTTCATTCCTGTACCAGGCCTTTGGCATCCAGATCCCCTTCACCACTGCGGCCGCGGTCATGGCCGAGACCTTTGTCGCGATGCCTTTTCTCGTCATCGCCGTTGAGGCGGGCCTTCGCTCTCTAGATCCTCGTTACGAAGAGGCGGCGAGAGCGCTGGGGGCGCGGGGATGGATGGTCTTCGCCCGCGTCACGCTCCCCCTGCTTCGCCCAGCCATCTTTTCCGGAGCGGTGCTGTGCTGGGCCCGCGCCCTCGGTGAGTTCGGCGCCACCATCACGTTCGCCGGCAACTTCCCCGGCCGCACGCAGACAGTGCCGGTCGCAGTTTATGTGGCGCTCGAAACGCGTCCCGACTCCGCGATCGTGCTGAGTCTCGTCCTCCTCGCGGTCTCGCTGGCCATCCTCGTCGGCATGCGCGACCGATGGCTCGGAGCTCTGTGAGCCTGAACGCCAGCGTGAAGGTCAGTCGCGCCGGCTTCGCGCTCGATGTGCAGCTGGATGTCGAGGAAGGCGAAACGGTTGCGGTGCTTGGCCCGAACGGGGCCGGCAAGACCACGTTGCTTAGAGCCCTTTCAGGGCTGGTCCCAATTGTCGGGCGCGTCGAGCTCGCGGGAGAGGTGCTCGAGGATTCGGCGCATAGGTTGCGCGTCGCCACCGAGCAACGGCAGATCGGTTTGGTTTTCCAGGACCACGTCCTGTTTCCGCACCTGAACGTGCTCGACAACGTCGCCTTCGGTTTGAAAGCCCGACATCGCTCCGACGCAAAGCAAGTCGCGCGGCTCTGGCTCGAAAGTGCGGGCCTCAGCGACAAAGCATCCTCGATGCCAAGAGAGCTCTCCGGCGGCCAGGCGCAGCGGGTTGCCCTCCTGAGGACGCTTGCCACCGAGCCGAAATTGCTGCTCCTCGATGAACCGCTGTCTGCCCTCGACGTCACCATCCGTGCGGAGGTCAGGCGCGAGCTCGCGCGACAGCTTGCATCGTTTGGCGGCGTTCGAATTCTGGTCACGCATGACCCGCTGGAGGCGATCGCCCTCGCTGACCGGCTCGTGGTGCTCGAGAGCGGTCGCATCGTCCAGAGCGGCACTCCCGACGAGGTCACCGCCCGGCCGCGATCGCGCTTTGTCGCGGACCTGGCGGGCGTGAACCTCCTGCGCGGCAAGGGTCGGGGCGACCATGTCGAGCTGACGAGCGGCGCATCGGTGGCTGCGCCAGACGCAGGCGAGGGCGATGTTTTCGCGGTCATCCATCCGCGGGCCGTGGCCCTTTACCTGTCGCGGCCCGAAGGCACGCCGCGAAACGTGTGGCATGGCCAGGTCGAAGACATCGACCTTCATGGAGACCGCGTTCGCGTGCGGGTGAAGAGCTCCGTACCCCTGGTCGCGGAAGTGACGCCTGCGTCGGTGAGTGAGCTCCGGCTGCGTGCCGAGGCTGAGGTTTGGGTTTCCGTCAAGGCGACCGAGGTATCCGTCTACCCGGCCTAGGAAACCCCCTTGCATTCCGGGATCTGTTACGTCGTAATGTTGTAACACCATGACGGACAGAGCCACCACAACCCCGACCGAGCGCGAGGCGCTCGACGCTTACTCGACGACCGTAACCTCGGTTGCGGAGCGGGTACTTCCAGCTGTCGCGAGCCTGCGTGTCGGCCGCACGGGGCGCGGCGGCGGAGCCGGCTCGGCTGTCGTCATCACCCCCGACGGATTCCTCGTCACCTCGGCCCACGTCGTGGCTCAGGGCGGGTCGGCAAGCGCCTCTTTCATCAACGGCACCGAATACGACGTCGAGGTCGTCGGCGCGGATCCCCTCTCTGACCTGGCGATCGCGCGCGCGCTGGGGGCGACCCTCGAGCCAGTGCACATCGGGAACGCCGACCAGCTGCGCGTCGGGCAGCTCGTCGTCGCCGTGGGAAACCCGCTGGGGTTCTCAGGGTCCGTCACGTCGGGGGTCGTCAGCGGGTTAGGCCGCTCGCTGGCGACCGCCGACGGCAACGGGCACCGGCGGTTCATCGAGGACATCATCCAGACCGACGCTGCGCTCAACCCGGGTAACTCGGGTGGCGCGCTGGCGGACTGGCAGGCACGCCTGATCGGGGTCAACACCGCCGTTGCAGGGATGGGTCTCGGGTTGGCGGTGCCGATGAACGCGACCACCGAGGCGATCCTTTCGGCCTTGATGCGCAATGGCCGCGTGCGCCGCGCTTACCTCGGCATCGCGGGCGGCACACGCGCCCTGCCTCCGGTGATGGCGCAAAGGCTGGGGCGCAAAGCCGGTGTCGAGGTGCAGGAGGTCGTGAGCGGCAGCCCGGCTGCGGGAGGCGGTTTACACAGCGGCGACATCATCGTCTCGGTCGGCGAAACCCCCGTCGCAAAGGCGGGCGATCTGCAGCGCCTCATGGTCGAGGCGCGCATCGGATCCAAGCTCGCGCTCAGCATCCTTCGCGCCGACAAGCTGATCACGCTCGAAGTCGTACCTGTCGAACTGGCCTAAGACAGCAGGGGCTACACTCCGGAGGAGTGGCCAAGCAGCGGATTCGCAACCTGCTCCAGGCGCATCCGACCGACGGCCGCTTCCGGATGGCGGACGTAGACCCGGAGTCGACGCCCGGGCTCAAGAGCCGCAAGCGGATTTCACGCGACCTGAAGAAGCACCGCGCGAAGCTCTTCAACCTCCAGGAGAGGACCTACGCGGAGCACAAGCGATCGCTTTTGATCGTGCTCCAGGGCATGGACACTAGCGGAAAGGACGGCACGATCACGCACGTGATCGGCGGGATGAACCCCCAAGGGGTTTTGATGACAGCATTCAAGCAGCCGACCCCGGAGGAGCGCCGTCACGGGTTCCTGTGGCGCATTCGCAAACGGCTGCCCGAGCAGGGCGAGATCGGAATCTTCAATCGATCGCACTACGAAGACGTGATCATCGCCCGAGTCCATGACCTGGCCAAGCCACCGATCATCGAGCGCCGCTACGAGATCATCAACCGCTTTGAGAAAGAGCTGGTCCGGGGTGGAACCAAGATCGTCAAGATCTGCCTTCACATCTCGTACGACGAGCAGCGCCGCCGGCTCCTCGACCGCCTGCGCGATCCGGACAAGAACTGGAAGTTCAAGGAAACCGACATTGACGAGCGAGCCTTCTGGGATGACTACCAGAGCGCCTACAGCATCGCCATCACGCAGTGCTCAACCCAGTGGGCGCCTTGGTACGTCGTTCCGGCGAACGACAAGGACTATCGGAACTGGGCAATCTCGCGCGTGCTGATCGAGGTCCTCGACGAGATGAACCCCCAGTATCCCCATCCAAAGCTCGACGTTCCGCGTCTGATCAAACGCCTGCAGGCGTAGCGGGACGTCAGGTTTGGTACGTTAAGGACCACTCACAAGCGAATTCGGGGGGACGCGGAAATGAAGCGGTTGCATCTGGTTTCGTGGCTGGCAGCAGCGCTGGTGGTCGCAGCGTGCGGCTCGACAGGGGGCGGCGGCACGAACGCCAACTCCTACTCGGGCAAGACAATCAAGATCGGCGCCATCCTCTCCATCACGGGAGCCGGCGGCGTCTACGGCCCGCAGAGCCGCGATGGCGCGAACCTCGCGGTGAAGCAGATCAACAGCTCCGGAGGTGTCAACGGCGCGCAGATCGCGCTGACCATCAACGACGACGCCTCCGACAAGGCGCAGTCGGCCCAGGTCGCGCAGAAGCTGATCCAGTCAGAGCAGGACCTCGCTCTATTAGGGCCGACCTTGTCCAACTCGGCGGTGGCGGTTCACCCGTTGGCCGAGAGCCTGAAAACCCCGATCCTGGCCGTGAGCACGACCGGCATCCACATCGTCCCCGACTGCAACTTCCCGGACACGAAGCCATGCAAGTACGTCTTCCGTGACAGCCTCGGCGAGGAGACGGCGATCCCGACCAATATCAAGTCCTACGCGGAGGACAGCAAGCCGAAGACCGGTGTGCTGCTCGTCGCTCAGGACGACAAGTTCTCGAGCGATGGCGGAACGATCGTTCAGAACACCGTCGCCCAGTACAACATCAACCTGCTCAAGACCATCAAGTTCAACAAGGCGGAGGCCGACCTATCGCCGTACGTGACCCAGGCGGTACAGGCCAAGCCCGACGTGATCTTCATCACCTCGCTCGGCGGCATCCCGGCCAAGATCATGACCGAGGCCCGAAAGCAGGGCTGGCAGGGTCAGTTCCTTGGCGGCAACGGTTTCAACACCGCGACGGTCTCAGCCCAGGCTGCCGGCGCGGGAAAGGGCGCTCGCAGCGCGAGCGCGTGGTACCTCGGCAACTCGTTTGCGTCCAACAAGGACTTCGTCGACGCGTACAAGGCTGAGTACAGCAAGGACCCCGACCAGTTCTCCGCGCAGGGCTATACGGCGATCAAGATCCTCGCCGACGCTGCCAAGCGCGCCAACCTGACCTTCTCGGACGTCGCCGGAGACCGCGACAAGCTGCGGACCGCGATGGAGTCGGTCAACATCCAGACTCCGCTTGGGCCGTTCCAGTTCACCGCGAACCACGACGTGAAGCAGACGGTCTGGGTGATCGCCATGGATGGCGTCGGCGGCTTCACCCTCGTCCACGAGATCAAGCAGAGCTGACGGCTGGGGAGGTCTCCTCCCC
>DATHDR010000056.1:0-10096 GCA_035318965.1 Verrucomicrobiia bacterium
TCGCCGAGGGCGATTCCAAGCCCAGAACGAGAGCTGACCCCAAAGGCCAGGGCACCCAGAGGGCTGAGGGCAAGAACGACGCCGGCGAGCAGCAGCGCGGAGGCGCTCAGGCGCATGCGTGCCCACGCCTCACCCATTTCGGCCATGTCATCGGTTCGCATCGCGCTTGCGATCGCCGAAGCGGCCAGCGTTGCAGCCGCACGCGCGGGCGCCGCCGCGAGCACGCACGTGATCCCCGCGATCGCAAACGACACGTTGGGAACCTGGAAGCCACGGATCACGATCGCCGCCCCGACTGCGGCGAGACCGCATCCGAGAAGAGTGATGACGCGCCGGGGCTCATTGCCGATCAGGGAGAGCAGCGGCGCCGCAATCGCTGCCGCCGCGCACGCGTAGACCAAACCCTTCAGCGTCTGCGAGTTGGACGCAACGATGATCGGCATGAGCCGGTACAGAACGACGATCGCCAGGACCGACCACACAGCCTGTGTCATGGCCGATGCGGCGGGTGGTGCGGTGACCGCGGTTCGCGTCAGCCATGAATGCAGCGGCCACAGCGCGAGGCGGCCGGCGACTCCAACGAATAGAAGGATTGATGCGACCACCAGCGAACGCACTGTCCAGCCTGGGTTGGTGTGCAGGATCGGCACCAGCGTGGTGAGGTTCTGAACACCGTATCGCGCGTAAAGCCAAGCCACACCGCACAGCAGCGACAGGTCGGTGGCGAACGGCAGGGCGAGGGCGACCCTGGCCCGAATCGCCGCCTCTTCCTGGCCCCAGCGATGCGCGAGCAGCAGATAGGTCGCGCCCGCGGCGAGACCCCAGAACGTGAGCAGCTCAGCGAGGTCCCAGCTAACCAGCGCACCTGCACTTCCGAACATCAGCACGCTGACCAGCGCGTGGAATCGCGCCGGCCCAGGCTCCGATCTGCCCATCACCTGGTGCCACCCAAGCGCGCCAAGGATGCAGAGCTCGACGGCGAAAAGCGCCGCGACCGTGATGTGGTCGACTCGAAGGACGATGTCGATGCCGAAGCCCTGGAACTTGGTCGGTCCGGTGAACGCGACCGGCAGGTTGATGTACTGGTAGCTGGCAAGAAAAGGCGCCGTTCGCCTGGCAAGCCCCCAGCCGACGAGCAGCGTGGCGAGCATCGAGGTGACGACCCCGATCACAGCCAGGTTCGCGGACGATCGGCGCGTGCGGACGCTCGACACTGCGATGACAAACGCAGCCAGGGGGGCGATGACGATGAGAGGCACCGCCCATCCAAGCGTCGTCGAGGGGTCGAACGTGAAGCCGGATGGACGGGAACCGGAGGCGGCGCCCGAAGCCGCAGTGGCGATTTGCGCTGCGGCGAATAACAGGTTCAGCGAGAGGTCCCCCGCCCGGCTATCCCCACACCGAGCGCCACGAGCGCGAGGGCCGCGACGGCCACGAGGGCCGCGACCTCCTGGCCGAAGGCGGGCGGCCCGCCCGGAGTCGCGAATCTTGCGGCGCCGGCGAATGCAACCCCTGCTCCCCCGAACATGAGGGGCAGGCCGGCGAGCGCGGCCGTCAGGTCTTTCTTCCAGGCGGCGATGAAGGCGCCGACCGCGACGAGGGCCACCGCGACGAACAGAACCGAGACGAGGCCGGCGCTCATCTTCCGCGGTCTCGCAGACGCCACGCGGCGGTTGCGCCGACGAGGGCGACCAGGACCAGGGCGCCTATCGCCTCGGTCGCCAGCGCGTCATGTGCGAACAGGAGCCGGCCGACTGAGGCGCTGTTGATCGCGCCGCCATAAAAGGTCGCGTGGACGAAATCTCCGCGCCAGGCTGCATAACACAGGACGGCCAGCAGGCCGCCGGCGGCGATCGCGCCAAGCTGGCGCCAGATGCCGGCCACCGTGATGTCCATCACGCGATATGCGGGCGCGGCGAGCAGCAGCGCGCAGCCGGCGAAGCAGACGAGCGCGACCAGCCCCGAAAAGCCGGCCGAAAGCGACACGTAAAGGCCGGCGATTCCGGAACCGGCGGCTGCAAGGGCGACGCCTCGCGCGCCACGTCCAGGCAGGAACGCCACCAGGAGCCCGCCACCGAGCGAGACGGCGGCGGACACGTAGAAGCCAATCGCGTGGAGGGAGTCCATCGGCACTCCGTGGTTGCTGAGTGTGGTTCTTACCGGCTAGTCGACGCTGCCGCCGGCTCCAAGGCGCCAAGCATACAGGAGCCCAGAACCGGCAATCGCGACCAGCGCCAGGGCGGAGACGATCCCGCCTGGAGTCGCTTGCGAGTTCGCCACCGCAACCCCGTAACCCACCAGCAAGGTCACCAGTGCGAGACCCAGTGACGCGGTCGCCGCTCGCATCAGGTCCCAGCGGCGCAGGGCTCGCGACAATGTAGCCATGGCGGCAGTATCGCAGGGGCTCGCCGACTTCGCCAACAACCTCCGCCAGCCGGCCGCGCCGGGGGTCGAGGTCATCGTGACGCCGCGCTACCAGATCACCCTGCAGCCGGACTTTCCGATTCCCGGGCCCAACAGCGTCTCGTGGATCAGGTGCAGACCGGACGATGCCGATGACGTGATCCGCGAGGCGCGCGCGAGGATCGCGCCGCGTCACCTGCCGGTGATGTGGACGCTCGATCCTGGAACCGAGCCGTCCGATTTCGCGGAACATCTGCAGGCGCATGGCGTGCACCCCGACCCGCACGGGGTCGAGTCCGCGGTGATGGTGCTGCCAATCGACGCGCAGGTGGAGTCTCCGGAGATCCGTGGGCTCGAGATCCATGACGCCCTCGCCGACCTCGCCACCTTTCGACGCGCGGATGCGGCTGCCGCCGAAGCTTTCATGTCGGTTTCGCTTGGCGAGGACCCCGAGTTCATAGCCATGCAGGATCGGCGCCGGCACAACTTCCTCGCCGCAGGCAACCGCCATTGGCTGCTGGCGAGCGTCGACGGCGAGCCGGCAGGTGCCGGCGGGATGACCCTGTTTCCGCCCCGAGGCGCCACCATCAACGGGGGTTCGGTCCGGCCGAAGTTCCGAGGTCGTGGCGTGTACCGCGCGCTCGTCGCCGCGCGGCTCGAGATCGCCCGCCGCTCGGGTGTCGGCGGCCTTTGCGTGTGGGGCGGCGAGATGTCAGCACCTATCCTCGCTCGGCTCGGTTTCGAGAAGGTCGGCTGGCGCCGCTTCTACCTCGACACCAGCACCGCCTGACGCAGACTCGGAAGTAGACTGCGGCCGTGCAAGCCACACGGCTCCTCGCCGGGCAGCTCAATGCCGTCAATTTCCTGCTCCACGATCTCGTCGGCCGGATGGAGCCCGACGACTGGCTGCGTCGAGCCGCACCGACGACGAACCTCCCGGCCTTCACCCTGTGGCACGTCGCCCGCGTGCTGGATTCGTCGGTCCAGGTGAGCATCCGCGGCGAGCCTGAGCTGATCGAGAGCGAACCCTGGGCCTCAAAGGCCTGGGCTCGGCAGAGCACCGGCGTGGGCTATTCGCTGGAGCAGGCCGATGAGCTAGCCGCCCTGGTCGTGCCCGACGAGGTCGTCGAGTACGCCGACGCTTCCCGGTCAGCCACCAACCAGTGGCTCAAGAGCATCACCGATGATGTGCTCGAGGCCGAGTGCAAGGTGATCGAAAACATCACCAGCCATCCGGCGTACAACTATCCCGCCAGCCTCGAGGCGATCGCCTGGACCGCCGGGCGCCCTGTGTGGGCCGTCATGAGCATCGCGTGCTTCGCCCATACTTGGGGACACCTGGAGGAGATGGCGCTGCTGGCGGTTGCAGCGAGAGCCTCCGCGAGGTCCTAAGCCAGGGACTTCACCCACGCGCGGTGCAGATCGCCGTAACGCCCGGTGCGCCGGCGCAGGTCTGACGGTGCGCCATCCTCGACCACCCGGCCATCGTCGATGACGAGAACCCGGTCCGCGATCTCGACGGTGGAAAGGCGATGGGCGATGATCACGGCAGTTCGGCCGCGCAGCAGGGTGCGCAGCGCTCGCTGAACCAGCCGCTCTGAAGGCAGGTCGAGCGACGAGGTCGCCTCGTCGAGGATGAGCACTTTCGGGTCGGCTAGGAACGCGCGCGCGAAAGCGACCAGCTGCCTCTGGCCCGAGGAGAGCCGCACCCCGCGACGCCTGACGTCGGTCTCGTATCCGTTGGGCATCGCCTGGATGAACTCGTCGGCGCCGATGGCGCGCGCCGCCGCGATCATCTCCTCACGCGACGCCTCCGGCCTGCCGAACATCAGGTTTTCACCCACCGTGCCCGAGAACAGAAAGGCCTCCTGCGTCACCATAACGATCGCCTCGCGCAGATCGCTCACCGAGAGCGAGCGAAGGTCGGTGCCATCGAGGGTGAGCCTGCCGGCGGACGGATCGTAGAACCGCGACATCAAGCGCGCCATCGTCGTCTTTCCCGCTCCGGTCTCGCCGACGACGGCGACGATCTGCCCGGCCGGGATGGTCAGGTCGATGTCGTGGAGGACAGGCTTGTCCCCGTAGGCGAATGTCACCTTCTCAAAGGCAATGGCGCCCTTGACCTCGGCGATGCGCACCGGTTGCGCAGGCTCGGGTACGGTGGGCGCTTCCTCAATCACGCCCGCGAGCTTCTCCAGGGCCGCTCCCGCCGCTTGAAAGACGTTGTAGAACTGCGACAGGTCCTGCATGGGTTCGAAAAACTGCCTCAGATAAAGGACGAAGGCAGTCAGCACACCGAGGGTGAGCTGGCCCTGGACCACGAGGTAGCCGCCGAACAGCAGGACGGCGGCGGTCGTGAGGCGGCCGAGCAGGTTGATGGCCGGGCCGAAAGTCGACGCCAGGCGGTTAGACCAGATGTTGGCGTCTCGGTACCGCGCGTTCACGTCCTCGAAGATCTCCTGGTTACGAGGCTCGCGGCGGAACGCGTGCACCGCCCTGATGCCTCCCAGCGACTCGACGTAGTGGACGATCACGAGCACGATCGCTCGCCGCACGGCTCGATATGAGCGCGCCGAGTTGCTGCGAAACCAGTACGTCAACCCGAGCACCAGTGGCATTGCGACAAGGGTCACGGTGCCAAGGCGCGCGTCAAGGTGAAGGAGGATCACAGTGATCGCGACCACGGAGATGAGCGACGTGATGACTGATGTCAGGCCGGTCGCGAGCAGCTCGTTGAGCGCGTCGATGTCGGAGGTCAGGCGCGAGATGATGCGACCCGACGTGTAGCGCTCGTAGAACGACAGCGAGAGCTCCTGCACATGCGCGAACAGCGTCTTGCGCAGGTCGAACAGGATGTTCGCGCCGACCCGGCCCGACAGGCGCATGAAGGCGTAGTTGGCGGCGGCGTTGACGACGAGCGCGAGCAGCAGCACCGCCACGACCAGGACGAGGGTCCGTACGTTGCCGCTGCGGCCCGGCCTGATGCCGGCGTCGATGCCGAGGCCGACGAGGTACGGCAGAGCGAGGTACGCGGCGGAACGGACCAGGATGAGCACGCCGGCGAGCGCAATCTCCCATCGATACGGCCGAGCGAGCCCGAACAGCAGGCGGCGGCTGCGCCGGCGCAGCAGGCCCGCCACGCTCGGGGAGAACTCGTCGATCTCTTCGGACGCGACGCCGCGCCAACGGTCGGCGGGAGCGACGGTGCTCACGCGGGCACCTCCTCAGAGCTGCGCTCGTACTCCTGGGAGAGGAGCGCGCGGTAGAGCTCGTTCGTCTTCATGAGGTCGGTGTGGGTTCCGACTGCGGCGATGGTCCCTCCGTCGAGCAGCGCGACACGGTCGGCCAGAGCCAGAGTCGAGGGTCGGTGCACGACGAGCAGCCCGGTGACCCCTCGCAACACCCTGGCGAGCGACTCTTCGATGACAGCTTCGGTGTGCACATCGACCGAGGAAAGCGGGTCGTCGAGCACCAGCACGGGCGGCCCGCCCAGCACCGCCCTGGCCAGCGCGAGGCGCTGCCGCTGTCCGCCCGAAAGCGTGTAACCCTGCTCGCCGACCCGGGTCTCGAGGCCCCAGGGCAGGTCCCAGACGAACCCGGCCTGCGCCACGTCGATCGCGCGCTTGAGCTCGTCGTCCGAGGTTATGGGCCGGCCCATCACGAGGTTCTCGTGCACCGACGCTGAGAAAAGGATCGGGTCCTCGAACGCGACCCCGATGTGCGACCGCAGAGAACGCAGCTGCAGCTCGCGCACGTCCACGCCATCGAGGAGGACCGAACCTTCATCGACGTCGTATAAGCGCGGCAGCAGGTAAGCCAGCGTCGTCTTGCCGCTGCCTGTGCGGCCGACTATTCCGACCGTCTCACCCGGCTCGATGACGAGGTTTAGATCTCGGAGGATCCACTCGTTGGACTTCGGGTACTTGAACCCGACCCCGCGCAGCTCGATCCGGCCGCGGCAGCGCTCCAGGGCGCGAGCTCCGGGGTGGTCCGCGATCTCCGGACGCGAATCGAGCACCTCGTTCAGCCGCTCCGAGGCTGTCTGGCACTCCTCACTCATCGACAGCACCCAGCCGATCGCGTCCATCGGCCACGTCAACATGAAGACGTAGTTCATGAACGCGACCAGGCCGCCAATGGTCAGCGAGCCCTGCACGACGTTGAAGCCGCCGATCAACAGCACCGCGGCCAGTGAGAGATTCGGCAGGAAGTTGAGCTGAGTCCATAGCACCGCGCGTGTCTTGATTCCCTCGAGGCTCGTGGCGCGAAGCAGGCCGGCCTGGTCCTCGAAGCGCCTCTGCATCAACGGCATGCGGCCGAACGCCTTGATGATCCGGACGCCGGTTGCCATCTCCTCGATGACCGTCGTGAGGTCGCCCTGCTGATCCTGCAGCCGCCGCGCGATCAGCTTGTACTTGTCGTGGAACTTATTGCTGAGGTACGCGATCGGAAGCATGCAGAGGACGACAACCAAAGCCAGCTTCCAGTCCAGCTGGAACATGAGGACGAAGACCACCGCGAAGGTGACGATCGTCTGCAGGAACCAGATCAGGCCGAAGCTCACGAACCGGCGGACCGTGGCGATATCGGAGATGGCGCGCGACAACAGCTGTCCTGACTGCCAGTTGTCGTGGAATGCCACCTGCAGGCCCTGGAGATGTGCATAGAAGTCGTTGCGCAGGTCGGTCTCCATGCGCAGGGAGACGGTTCCCGAATAGTTGCGGCGCAGGTAGATGAAGACGAACTCGAGCAGGCCGATCAGGAGCAGGAGACCGGCCATCTGCACGAGCCGGTCGAGCTGGCCGTGGGTGATCGGCCCGTCGATGATGTACTGGATCACTTTTGGGATTGACGCGGCCGTGGCAAGGCTGCCCAGCTGAGCCAAGCCGAACACGGTGACCAGTCCTGCGTACGGTCGCAGGTACGGGAGGTAGCGCCTGAGCGCCAGAAGGCCCAATGCCGTCGAAATCCTTCGCGCCGTTTTTTAGGCGCACGAAACCACATGGGGGCGGGGGCCGATTATTTTAGCGCGCGGTTACCGGGTTTCAGCGGCGAGGTCTCGCATCGAGACCATCCCGATCACCTCTCCCCCCTCCACCACCGGCAGGTGGCGGAAGCCGCTGTCGAGCATCGTCCGCAGCGCCTCTTCGGAATCGACGTCAGGGCTCACCGTCTTCGGGTTCCTTGTCATCCACGACGAGATCTCGTGCGTGGGCGCGTCATACGACTGGGAGATCGCACGCACCGTGTCGCGCTCGGTGAAGATCCCGATGAGCCGGCCGCCCTCCATGATCAGCGCCGAGCCGATCCGGTTCTGCGCCATCAGCGAGATCGCCTCTCCCACCGTCGTCGACGGATCAACTGAATAGAGCGTCGTCTTCATGACCTCGCGCACAGTGGCCACTCCCGGATTCTATGCCTGGTTTGGAAATGCGGCCAGCACGGCTGTGGCCGCCACCACCAGGACGGCCACTCCGGCCTCCGCGCGGGCCACCGGTAGACCCCGCCGCCAGGCCAGCAGCGAAAGCACGAGCATGACCGCCACGCCGGCCGACTTAAGCGCGAGCACTGCTCCGTAAGAGGTGGTCCACAGGTCGGCCACCTCGTGGAGCTGGTCCGTGGCTCGCAGCACACCGGTCAGGGCCGTCACCGCAAAGGCGATCAACGCGACGCCCGCAAAGCGATCCAGCAGCAGTCTCGCCTCTACGCCTCGCCACCCACCAGGCGGCTGTAGCGTCGCCAGAGCCAGGATGCCTCCGGCCCACATGCCAGCGGACAGGACGTGCAACGCGTCCGCAAGCTCCGCCCCACCCGGCGGATTGACGGCGGCCGCGTGGCCGGCAAACGGAAGCAACGCCGCAGCAAGGGCCGCTGGTGGGGCGACGAACGAAATCCCACGCAGGCAGAAGACAAAGGCAAGCCCCTCTGCCGCGACGCGTACGACTCGCTCCCACCCCGGCAGCGTTCCGGCATGAAATGCCTCAACGCTGATCAAGGCCAGGCCGCCGGCGAAAGCAGCTCCCAGAGCGATGTGCATCGGCGGCCGAGCCCAGCGGATCGGCGGGCGGTTGGCCGCCAGGCGCCTGACGACGATGGACCCCAATCCGCCCAGCAAGCCGAGGTATTCGATCCAGTGGAGCACCGCCAGCACGAGATCCGGACGGCCGCTCACGACGCGCTGGCGATGATCCCCCCACCAAGGACGCGGCTCCCGGAGTAAAGCACTGCGGCCTGCCCGGGCGCCGCGCCGAAGAACGCCTCGTCCAGCGAGAGATGACCCGCGCGATACACCCCTGGGATCGGCCGGGCGTGGTAGCGGAGCCTGGCCTCACATCGAACCGTTGTCCCGCGCACGAACCCGTCGACGAACTTGACGTCGCGCAGCTCGACCTCGCGCGCGGCCAGCTCTTCCTTGCGGCCGACGACGAGCCGGTTGGAAGGCGCGTCCACGCGCAGCACGTACCAGGGCCCGGCCTCGGCGAGATCACCGAAGCCGCTGCGCTGTCCAACCGTGTACAGCGGCGTCCCGCGATGGGTACCGAGGTCGCGCCCGCTCGAGTCGACGACCGCGCCGGCACGCACGGGCAGGCGATCCGCGAGGTAGCGAGCGGTTTCTCCGCGAGGAATGAAGCAGATCTCCTGGCTCTCCGCTTTGTTCGCGACCGGCAGCCCGAACTCGCGAGCGTGCTCGCGCACCTCGCCCTTCGTCATTCCACCAAGCGGGAACAGGATCCTCCCGAGGCGCTCGCGATCGAGGTGATAGAGCATGTAGGACTGATCCTTCGCGTCATCGAGCGCAGTGTGCAGCTCGGTTCCGTTGACTATCCGCGCGTAGTGGCCGGTGGCCAGCCGGTCGAAGCCGAGATCGAGCACCCGGCCGAGCATCAGGTCGAAGCGCACGAAGGCGTTGCACCGCACACACGGGTTTGGAGTCCGGCCCTCGACGTAGTCGCGGTGAAACGGTTCGATGACCCGCTCACCGAACTCCTTCTCCAGGTTCCAGCAGTAATAAGGAATGCCCAGCAGCGACGCGACGCGGCGCGCGTCCTCCACAGCGTTGAGCGAACAGCACCCACCATGCTTGGCGGATTCCTCCATGTCATCGCGCGGCCACTGCTGCAAGGTGACGCCGACGACGTCGTGGCCCTGCGCCTGAAGCAGCGCGGCGGCAACCGAGGAATCGACGCCACCGGACATGGCTACAGCGATTCTCAAGAGCGTGCCTCGACGATCTGCCGCGCGACGATCTCAGCGTCCTCTCCCACTCCATACAGGATCGCCGAACTGTTCTTGCGCATCCAGTGCACGCCCATGAAATACAAGCCTGGCACTTTGGTGCGGCCATCGGTCTGCATGGGGAAGCCCATGTCGTCAAAGACAGGAAACTTGACCCATCCGTAGTCCGGCCGGTAGCCGCTGGTCCAGATGACTGTTCCGATTCCTTCCTGGGCGATGTCCAGCTCACGACGCGTATCGATGCGAAGGGGCGGCGGCATGTCCATGGTCGGCCGGGTCATTCCGTTGGCGACACAGTAGGCGTCGATGAACTTCCACAGGTCGGAGAGTCTCGCGTCGCCAAAGTCCGCGCTGGCCGCCAGGTCATCCGCGAAGCGCACCTTCCGCCGGTCTGCCCCGGCGAAATGCCCGAGCAGCTCAATCCCCATCGATTGGAGGGTCCGCAGGTGGAGATCGT